>NZ_DIAC01000074.1:70813-73838 GCF_002414625.1 Methylophaga sp. UBA5088
GCCCGCCATAATACGAAGCAGACTTGATTTACCTGAACCGTTCAGGCCAAGCACCCCGATTTTTGCGCCAGGGAAAAAGGATAAAGAAATATCTTTAAGTATTTCTCGTTTTGGCGGAACAATTTTGCCCACCCGATTCATACTGTATACGTACTGAGCCATGGTTAATCTTCCAAGAATTTGACGTGATAAGAAGCCGAAAATTCTACCTATTTCGACCTTAAATTGCGAGAGGCCTCACGGTTAGAAACGTTGATAAATCGACTCATACAACGACTTTTCAAATTTCATCACGGGCCAGCGTGACTGTTTTTCATCCGCAGGGTGAAAATTAGTGACGATTTGAACGAATAGCAAGTCCCGGTTACTTTTTGTGCGAATCTTACCCGCTAAATTGTATGTACCATAGAGCGTACCGGTCTTGGCTTGTATCTGACCTTTTAAGGGCGGTTTATTCACACTGCTTCTGAAGGCCAGTGTGCCACTCTCACCTGACACGGGTAGATCACTAATCAGGCCGAGTTCAGGATGTTTGAATATATAAGACACCACTTGTATCAGTTGTGAAGCTGACAACCTGTTATTTCTGGACAGACCAGAACCATCCACTAACATGGCATGGCTGAGATCAATATTCGCCTGTTGTTTGAGTATGTGCTGCAGTGCCGCAATACCATTTTCGTAGCTACCAGATTGTTTATAAAACTGATGACCAATTGTTTTTAAAATATTGTCAGCAATAAGATTATCTGATCGCTTGAGCATTTGTCTGACAAGTGCATCAAGCGGTGCTGATTGATGTTCCGTGATGACGGCGCCATTTTTGTTGTCATCGCGAATGATTTTTCCTTTTAACTGTATACCAGCTTTATTTAACGCTTCTTCAATAGAAGATTTGGCATAGGCTGTGGTGTTTTGTAAAGCAAACTTCAACTTCACAGGTAGTGATGCTTCATTGATGCAGCCACCGATTTGATAGTGATTCTGTTCATCAGCGAGTAATTTCATCTGACAGTAATCATCATCACTAACGTTTGTTTTGATGATTTGTAGCGATGAGGTATCGATATTGATGGGCTTTTTGGCTGACAATAATACCTGTGCTTTGCTTGCGCCAGGTTTGACATATAAATTGCCCATGGCACAGTTTTTATCAATGGAAATACTGCTGGAAGGGGCGCTATAACAAACACCAAGGTTATCCCATGGAAGCCCGATGGCCCGTTCGTAATCATCAAAAGCGGCACCATTAATATATAGATTACTTTGATAACCGACTGATTTGCTCGCAGGGTTTTAAATAATCCATCCAGGTCATCTGAGCTAAAGTTAGGATCGCCACTGAAGCGTATAATGACATCCTCTTTATTCCGTTCAAGGCGTGTTACAAAACGAAAGTCATCTTTCAGATAGAGTTTTGCCGCGAGGGCAGTGACTAACTTTTGTAAACTCGCTGGGGGCTGTAACTGATCTTCACGCTGAGCAATCAGGGTTTTACCGGTTTTCATATCAATTAAATGGAAAGCGACATCCGTTGCCTTAGGCGTGTTCTTATTTGCTAAACCATCCACGGTTAAAGTTGTCGCCTGTACACTCACGCTGCTAAGCAAAAAAAGCAGAAAAATGATGTTAACTAAATGGGTAAGCATACTTGTTTCCTGATAAGAACGTTGAGTCACTAGGATGTTGATGCTATTGGTATTGAAGCAGACCTTCAATACATAAGGCATTAAAATTTGAAACGGTAACCAACACCCTGAACGGTAATGATAAATTTAGGCTGCATAGGATCGTCATTCAACTTCTGCCGAAGATGCCCCACTAAAATCCGCAAATAATGGGTTTCGGTCATAAAATGTTCGCCCCAAATTTGCTTGAGTAATTGTTGATGCGTCAGAATCCGACCTGGTGTCGCTATCAGCTCATACAACAGGGCAAACTCTTTGCGTGATAGGTGAATACTGTGGTCATCTAACCAGACTTCTCGAGTTTGCGTGTTCACTGTTAAATTATCAACATGGATAATCGCATGGGGTCTTGGCTGATTATCATGAATCCGTATCAATGCCCGTACTCTGGCCATGAGCTCACTGATACCAAAGGGTTTTGTCACATAATCATTGGCACCTGAATCAAGTGCTCGGACTTTTTCATCTTCACTCGCTCTTACAGACAACACAATTATCGGAGCTTGAGTTTGTTTTCTCAATATCCGGATAACATCCTGACCATCTCTATCGGGTAGTCCCAGATCGAGGATAATGAGATCACAATGCTGCGACTCAGAGAAGGCAATCGCTTCTTTGGCAGTAACAGCCAAAGAGACATCATAGGTTTGGGCCTCTAGACTGATTCGTAAAAACTGCCTGATCTGTGGTTCATCTTCGATAATCAGAATTTTTTTTGATGACATGCTCATTCTTGAGGTCCGTACACAACAGGATGTTTCGGTAAGGTGATATGCATGATGGTGCCACCGGATGAATTATCTATTACCTCAATATTGCCACCATGAGCAGCAATCATACCTTTCGAAATCGCCAGACCAAGTCCTGTGCCTGTTTTGGTTTCAGAATCATCATGCGTCACGCTATAAAACATATCGAATATTTTTACTTTTTCATGATCTGCAATGCCCGGTCCATTATCACTAATATCAATGTCGAGACTGGTTGTGGTGAGTTTAACGGAAATATCAATGTCACCGTCTGCTGGTGTCACTCTGGCGGCATTATCAATGATGTTGACAAGTGCTTGTTCTATTAATAAACCATGTACCCATATGATGGGAATATTATCTTGCACTGAGATATTCAAATGGCATGAATCTAATGCATCACGTAGTCGGTATAGCGTGCTCGCAATGATATCTCGGATATCAACCCAATCTCTATTCAGCGTGACTTTGCCCTGACCAAAACGTGTCATATCTAATAAATTCTGAATATGACGATCCAGACGCTGTGATTCATCCAGGACGGTGAGAAGCAGCTGTTTTTGATCATCAGCTGTCAGTTTTTCCTGA
>NZ_DIAC01000074.1:73909-75253 GCF_002414625.1 Methylophaga sp. UBA5088
ATGCCGAACCAATAATAGATGAAAGCGGTGTCCGTAAGTCATGTGATACAGAAGACAATAGTGCGGAGCGTAACTGTTCTGTTTCTGAAAGCCGCCTGCTTGCTTCCAGATCTTCAGCAAGCAAAATGCGTTGAAGCGCCAATGCCGCGAGATTCGAAAAAGTCTGCAGCGCTGCTGACTGCTCTTCAGTTAAAGGCGATGGCACGTAGATAAGTGCTCGTGTTTTATTCTCTGTCCTAAGGGCAATAACTTCCCCGTCTATTAGTTCGCTATTTTCTGGGGTATCCCAGATTGTTTCCAATAGGCTGACGGAGGAAGATGGAGGTGTGGATGGTGTAAAAACAAGTTCTTGCTGGTTTTTTCAATCAGGTAGAACGCCGAGGATAACGAGTGTTGAATAGCCTGCTGCAGTGTGTTTAATACAAGCTCTGTATTCATAGCTGATGTCATTTTCTGGCTGAATGCAAAAAAGCGATGCTGCCTCTCTAGTGCTTGTTTCGATTCAGCAATCGCCAGCCGCATTTTTGATGCTAAATTTCCGGTTATCAAGCTGACAAAAATAAATAACACCAGGGTCGCCACATCATGACGATGGGTGATATCCAGTGTGTAATAAGGCTCAGTAAAAAAGAAGTTAAAGATCGTAAAACTTAAAGCGCTGGCATAAATGGCGGGGCCGAGAGCCGTTTTGGCGGATATAAATACAATCCCAGCCATAAACAGCATTAACAGGCTGGTGTGAAGAAATAGGGGAGTCAGCAACGCAGTGACAAGACTGATACCAGTCATGATGAGCGTCGCCAGTAAATACCCTTTTATGGGAGAGATGGCCTTAGTCACTGTTAGCAGGGGCGTCATTTTTGCTCATGGTTTTTATATTATTTTTACAATCTTTTTATATCAGCGCGGCATAATGCCGTTAAGTTTTCAATTATGACAGGTAAAACGATTTGTTAACGGTATTTAGCTATCTATCACACTCTGTTTTTCGTCTGTGACACCCTCACAACAATAAAGATAATCGAGACATGCATTGGCGAGCGATACTGAGGTTATTTGGCATATTGTTGATGTTTTACAGTTTGAACTTTGTGCCTTCCATTCTTGTTTCGCTTTTTTATCAGGATGGCGAACTGAATGTCTTTTTACTTTCCATGCTATCCGTGATTGCAATCGGTGCAGTTCTGTGGGGAGCAAACGCTCAGGAACGACAAGAGCTATCGGTGAGAGATGGTTTCCTGGTGGTGACCTTATTTTGGATTCTACTGGGGCTGGTTGGCGCATTGCCTTTTCTTTTTGGATTACATCTGGATGTGACGGATGCCGTGTTTGAGTCCATCTCTG
>NZ_DIAC01000057.1:0-5465 GCF_002414625.1 Methylophaga sp. UBA5088
TTTGTTAAAGAGCGTTTTGTTGCCGATGTTCGCTGCAACAAAGAAGCGAGAATTATACAGCTCTCTGCCTGACTGTCAACTTAATTTTTACGTTTTTGATACTGTGTAAACTTTAAATCGCTTGCCGATTGACTTAGCCCCGAAAGGCTCCCTCATCAGCAAGAGGAGCGCATTCTACAGTGAATTGAGGAGACGTCAACAGGAAGATTTTCCCTTTGACATCTCTATTGACGTAGATGTCTGAATTACTGTGTTTTTTTAATTGCTTTTTTGCATGCTAAGCTAGAGATTCGCATAGTATATCTATGTATAGAGCAGAATATCCGCTTTGCAGAAATGCATTCTGCTTATTATTTATTTAAGCGTCACCCAGGCAATTTTCTTTTTACCTGCTTGGATAAGATACTTTCCTGTACTCAATTGGAGAGTGGGCTCTACAACACTCCAGTCAAGTTTCACACGGCCGTTATTAAGCATATCTTTCGCTTGTGCTGAATTAGCTACTAGGTTGGCTTTGTTGATCACGGCTCCAATTGCCAACTCGACCTGACCATCCAGTTCAATTTCTATTTCTGGTGTTCCCTCTGGCACCTCACCTTCTGTAATGACGTTACCTGCACCTTTATGTGCATTGGCTGCCGCTTCTTCTCCGTGAAATCGTGCAACGATCTCACGTGCCAGCTCAATTTTGACATCACGCGGGTTTGCTCCTTGTTCTACCATTTCTTTTAAGCTGTCTATCTCTTTAATAGTCTTGAATGATAGTAGTTCATACCAGCGCCACATGAGTGAGTCTGGAATAGACACAATCTTCTGAAACATTGTGCCAGGGGCTTCGGTGATACCGACATAATTACCCAAAGACTTAGACATTTTCTTCACACCATCCAAGCCTTCTAATAATGGTGTCATGATCACGACTTGAGAGTCCTGCCCTTCCGCTTTTTGTAATTCACGCCCCATTAATAGGTTGAATTTCTGATCTGTTCCCCCTAACTCGACATCAGCTTCCAGTGCGACAGAGTCATAACCCTGTACTAATGGATAAAGAAATTCATGAATCGATATAGGCTGGTTCGCTTTAAAGCGCTTCTTGAAGTCATCTCGTTCAAGCATGCGTGCCACACTTAATTTACCTGCCAACTTAATCATGAAGTCAGCACCTTTTTCATTAAACCATTCAGAGTTGAAACGTATTTCCGTTTTCTCAGGGTCTAAGATTTTGAACACCTGTTCTTTATATGTCTTGGCATTTTCTTCAATTTCTTCAGGAGTCAGTGGTGGCCTAGTTGCACTTTTCCCAGTTGGGTCGCCAATGAGTCCAGTGAAATCACCAATCAGAAAAATTACGGTATGTCCCATTTGCTGGAATTGGCGTAGTTTGTTGATGAGGACAGTGTGACCTAAATGTAAATCAGGTGCTGTAGGATCAAACCCAGCTTTTATTCGCAGTGGTTTACCTGATGATAATTTTTCGACAAGCTCGCTTTCAACTAAAATTTCTTCCGCACCACGACGAATTTCAAGCATCGCATCATCTACAGGCATCATTTAGATTACTCCAAGTTCTTGTGTTTTATGAGGTCGGCAATATTATCACAACATACATAAAATAAGGGGTTCCAATTCTGATCAAATATTGAGAGAATTGGGAGAATTTTTAATTTCACCAAGAGTTTGCATATGAAACGTAATAGACTTTTGAACTCCAGAGCTGAATCAAGACTGTTCTCAAGTGACAAAAAATTCCATGGCAAACGACATCACTTCATCACCTTATCCATAGCAAGCATCGTTGGCGTCTTCGTGACCAGTATGGTTCTTGCCACCAGCACCCCAGTAAATACAGATACCAAATCACAAACAATCAACTTGCCAGGCCAAATTGGTAACGAACGTATTGAAACGTCTGATTCCCTGACAGAGCAAACAACGCAAATCACCTTAGCCCCTCCAACGACAGAACTAAACAATAACCCTCAAACTGACTTAGTAGAGGTACCTGATTTAGAGAACAAACCTGTTACAGATCCTGCTGAGCTCGAGCGAATCGCACTTGAAAAAGCTCATCTTTCTGAGCTAGACCAATCAAACGATGATAACGACATCGAAACTCCAGCGGATGAAACACTAACTACTTCATCCATAGAATGGAAGCAGGTTACAGTTCAATCTGGAGACAACCTGTCACTGATTTTTCCTAAAGTTGGCTTGTCAGCTCGAGATGTTTTCAATGTCGCTCAGACAGGGAAAGCGGTAAAACCGCTATTAAACCTAAAACCAGGACAAGAAATTCGCTTTGGTCTGAGTACTGATAACGATGGCAATACAGAATTAAAACAGCTTGAACTTGTTTTCAGTCCCATTAAAACCTTGCAGCTAACAGTAACTGATGATGGATACAAAGCAGAAACACTGACCAAAGAAACGGAAAAACGTCAAAAACAAGTCTACGGAGAAATTGAATCTTCACTATTCGGCTCAGGTTTAAAAGCTGGTCTGTCAGACAAACTAGTGATGGAACTAGCACATATTTTTGGATGGGATATCGACTTTGCTTTAGATCTTCGTCAAGGTGACAGTTTTAAAGTCATTTTCGAAGAAGACTATCTTGAGGGACAAAAATTTGATGATGGCGATATATTAGCCGCTGAATTTACGAACAGAGGCACAACGTTTCGGGCTGTCCGTTATACAGATACAGAGGGTAATACTCACTACTACACCCCAAAAGGTGAGAGTATGAGAAAGACATTTACCCGAACTCCTGTTCATTTTAGTCGAATCAGTTCTTTGTTTAATCCTAATAGAAAACACCCTGTTCTAAAAACGAGTCGCCCTCATCGTGGTGTCGATTATGCGGCCCCGACCGGCACACCAATTTTGGCCACAGGCAATGGTAAAGTCGAATTTATTGGAAATAAAGGTGGCTATGGCCGTGTAATTATCTTGTCTCACGGTGGTAAATACACACCGCTTTATGCTCATATGTCGAAATTCAAATCAGGATTAAAACGTGGCCAACGAGTAAAGCAAGGACAAGTGATTGGTTACATTGGAATGAGTGGCTTGGCAACAGGACCCCATCTACATTATGAGTTCCGTATAAATGGTGTACATCACAACCCTCTTACGGTTGCTTTACCAAAGGCTGAGCCTCTTAATGCTAAGTATATGGCCGATTTTAAACAAAAATCACAGACTCTACTTGTGCAGTTGGAATCTCTCAAGGTGCCTACACTGGCCATGAACCAACATTAAAATTCTATGAGCTTATATATTGGTGTTATGTCTGGCACCAGTCTTGATGGTATTGACGTATCGATCACAGACTTCAGTGATGATCAAATACAACTTGTTGCAGCGGAAACCTATCCGTTCAGTGAGCAATTAAGACGAGACCTTCATCAGCTAATCGCTACAGCGAGAACACATTTACATCAACTCGGACAGATTGATATCGCACTTGGTCATGCCTACAGTGAAGCAATCAACCAACTTCTTGATGAAACACAAATCCCGGCTAATCATATTGTCGCAATAGGCTGTCATGGACAAACTGTTTTTCACGCGCCTGATTGTCGATATCCATTTAGTATGCAGATTGGCAATGCCAATGTGATTGCTGAAAAAACAGGCATTACGACAATCACTGACTTCCGTCAGCGTGACATGGTTCTGGGTGGACAAGGTGCTCCCTTAGTACCCGCCTTTCATCAAGCTTTATTTCACTCTCATAATGAAAACAGAGTGATCGCCAATATTGGCGGTATTGGTAACATCACTATCCTGCCGAAAGATAAAAAAAACGTAGTGTCCGGCTTTGATACGGGTCCCGGTAATGTTCTGATGGATGAGTGGTACCAACAGCATCATCTCGATTTATATGATGCAAATGGTGATTGGGCTCGTGATGGCACTGTGGATGAGGAGTTACTTGATATCCTCATGATGGACAGTTTTTTTGGTCAAGCGATCCCCAAAAGCACTGGCAGGGAATATTTCAACCTGAAATGGCTAGCCAATATACTGACGCAGGTTGATAAAGCGATTCCCGCTAAAGATATTCAGAAAACATTATTGGAAATGACGGCACGTTCAATTACAGACGCTATCACTACCTATGCGAAAGACACAGATGCCGTATATGTTTGTGGCGGCGGTTCGCATAACGAAGTTTTGATGAATGCCTTGAGAAAACACTTGCCTGATATCAGCGTAGAGACAACGTTAAAACTAGGGCTTGCGCCTGATTGGGTTGAGGCTTGTGCCTTCTCATGGCTGGCCATGCGAACATTAGCTCACCAAGCTGGCAATCTTCCAGCCGTTACCGGCGCAGATAAGCCAAGCATACTAGGTGCTATTTATCCATCCAACATCAATTCATAGTCCATATAAGTCATAAATTGTTGTTCAAGCTTTACTTGTTTATCTATTCGTAGTTGGCATATCCAACCAGTACCAAATGGATCATGATTGATAAGGTTTGGCGTTTCATTCAGGGATAAGTTTAGTTTGGTGACCGTGCCAGTGAGGGGGGACAAGAACTCCGTTGCTGACTTCAAAGACTCAATCACAAACAATCTCTCAGCCTCATTGTATGTTTTGTTAGTTGTAGGCATTTGTATATAAGTAATATCACCCAGTAAATCCTGATAAAACTCAGTGATTCCTAAGGTTATTTCATCAGGGTCGAGTGTATTATCAATCCAAATATGCTGGGAGGTATAAAACCGTTTCAACTGATGGTTGTCGCTAGCATCTGCCATACAAAATATTCAATGCTTTTAACTTATTTGCATTATCTGAATTAAACATATCCCAGTTAAACTGCCATAACCAATTGCCTTCTATGGTTCCAGGAACATTCATACGATGTTTACCATCAAGTGATAAAACATCCTGCAAAGGTAGAACCGCTAGTTCGGATACTGACCTCAGGGCAGATCGAATGAATAACCAAGGCATTGATTCTGCAGTCTCGCCAAAATAAGCATGCACATGATTTTTTGTATGTTCATCAAGCTGATGATACCAACCCAGCGTTGTATTATTATCGTGCGTACCTGTATAGGTAACACTATCTTCACACTGATGATGAGGTAAATAGGGGTTTGAAGCATCACCCCCGAAAGCAAATTGGAGAATTTTCATACCTGGCATACCATATCTCTCACGCAGCTGGGTCACTTCATCAGTAATAATGCCCAAATCTTCAGCAACCAGTGGTAGTTCACCAAAATAAGCTAATAAGGAATCGAATAGCTGTTCACCAGGCGCAGGCTTCCACTCCCCATCTATAGCCGTTTCACAACTCGCAGGAATTTCCCAGCAGGATTCGAATCCACGGAAATGATCAATACGTATCAGATCAAATAACTCAAGTTGTGTTTTTAATCGTCGTTTCCACCAATCAAAATCTTGTTGAATATGGTTCTGCCATTCATACAAAGGGTTACCCCATC
>NZ_DIAC01000057.1:5611-7211 GCF_002414625.1 Methylophaga sp. UBA5088
AATAATCTGGCGGAACGCCAGCAACACGTGTTGCCACTCCTTGCGAATCAAGTGTAAATAAGTTTGGTTCAGCCCAGACATCAGCACTGTCGTGAGCGACAAAAATGGGCATGTCCCCAAATAGCTTCACTCCATTTGCATTAGCGTATTGGCGTAACAGCCCCCACTGACAGAAAAAAATATATTGTTCAAACCGACGAATCATTAAAGCTTCGTCACGTTCTGTTTTGATTTTATTTATGGCGTCAGGTTGTCTGTCTCTCAGCTCAACTGGCCAGTCGAACCATGCTCGTGCTTGATTAAGATGGCGAATTTCACGGAATAGTACGTAGTCATCCAGCCAAAATTGCTGCTCCTGACAAAATTCATTAAATAATTGTTTATCAGCCTCAGTCGCATTTTTTATGAACTGTCGGTATGCAGTCGCCATCAGTCGGGACATCTTCGTGTCGTTTAGCTTAGCGGGTTCTGCCCAGGCTTGTGATTTGAGTATGTCGCGTGAAATAAACCGGTTGTTGCCCGCATGAGCAGAAAGACATTGATAGGGTGAACCATCTTCATGGGTAGGTCCGAGAGGTAGCATTTGCCAGACGGTAGAACCCGAAGCACACAAGAAGTCTATGAACTTGAAGGCATCAGTGCCTAAATTTCCCGATGGCAGGCTCGTTATGTGTAAGAGAATACCGCTTCGTCGTTTATTAAATACTTTTGCTTGAGCCACTATTTAGCTTCCACGTCGCATGGTACCGCCCTGCTCTGCGCCGACGCCACCTTGAGAAACAACTTCCGAAAGTTTCTGGGGAACAACTTCACCCAGCATCTGATAAAGATTCGATAAGTGGAGACGATATAAACGTTCGAAATCACTGACACTGTCAGCAGAATTATAGTCACCAAACCACCAGAACCAATCCGATCCTTCACAGATAGCTAACTGTCGCTCTAACGCCAACTTCATTTCAGGTTCAAAGGTTTCATTATCCAGTACTTTATCAAATGTTTTTTTTGCATCACTGAGTAGGTCCCAAGCTCGGTTTTTATCCTTGTCACCAATCCAAGTGGAATAGGTTCCATATACCCAGCTACCGCCCATCATTTTGGGAAGCTCAGCTGCTTGAACACCATTTTCAAGACACTCACTAAAGGTAGTAAGTTCAATATCGGGATGCTCAGACAAGTTTCGATAAAGACTCTGTAAAAAGTAGTAGCCATTGTAGGAGTAGTACTCCCAGGCGTTTTCACCATCAAGAATCACAGAAACAACCCTATCGTCATCCCCTTCTGTGTTCGCTTTTATGTTTTGAATGTGATGAATAAAGTCATTGACTGCATCATCTGCGCCCCATTTTGTATAGGTAAAGCCAATCATGTCAGATAAGCCATCATCTCTATAAAAACATACAGGTGATGTGTCGGGTAGCTTGTATGGTTTATGTATACTGGCATCAGCCATACCAGAGAGCTTTAAACTGTTACGAAGCACATTTTCACCCGTTGCAGCCCAACTAAATCCATGTTTTGCAATTAAGGTTAATGTGTCTTCAGATACGGCGCCTTCTGATGGCCAACACCCTTTTGGTTTAAATCCAAAGAAAGACTG
>NZ_DIAC01000057.1:7300-10757 GCF_002414625.1 Methylophaga sp. UBA5088
AAAGACTCTCACCCCCTCATCCATATGCCAATGTGCGCGTTGCTCACCTCCAGGGTAGTGTGTCTCTAGAGGAAGATCAGCATCGGGCATGGCTTCATGCGTCGAGTTCATATCCAGTAAAAGAGGGATAATAGGATGAGCATAAGGTGTGACAGATAATTCAACGCGCCCGCTTTCTGCTAGACGACGATAACGCGGAAGCAAATCTTTTAAGAGCTCACCAATCACTATCATCAACTGCCGCCTATCATGAAATGTATAATGACGACCTTTTTTCATCAATGCCTGAATACGAACATCGCTTCGTCTAACTGACTCGGCCATCCAAACCAAGTGATACCAGACCAGCATATCAATCATAAACTGATCATTCACATAGTTAAGACGCTCTGGCTCATTCATCAACCAACGAGCCATTTTGACTAACTTGGCAAAATGTGGAAATGGTTGAATCAGTTTTTCCTCGTTAGCGCGTAAGCATGCATTAATCAATGTCTTACGCTCCTCGGCATGCACCGGCTGAACGGGAGAATCTAATGCGATGAGTAATGGATCTTTCAGCCGCCCCGTACCTTTGAAGCGTCCCTGTAACTGTTCATCATAATCGGCAAGTTGCTCCAGTAACGTCGGGGCAAAGTTCACCACGGCTTTAGCACCAGGCACATTTTCTAGATGCCATGCCATATCAACATAGTCTTTAATAGCATGAAGATACGTCCAGGGTAGCTGATACATGCCACCCATAGGCTCGCTATATTGTGGCTGGTGCATGTGCCAGCATAGTACGACTTTAATTTTATCTGACATAACGATAATTTTGTCCTAGCATTTCTGGCGTGACTAAAACCACACCATTAGGAGAGACGTAATAACGTTTTGCATCTTGTTCCAAGTCCACACCGATAACTGTACCTTCTGGTATAACACAGCCTTTATCGATGACCACTCGTTTCAAAACAGAATGTCGGCCGATGGTCACATCTGGCAAGATAACGCTATCTTCAACTAATGAATAACTGTGAACTTCAACGTTCGAGAACAACACAGAGTGTCGAACGGTAGAGCCGGAGATGATACATCCACCTGACACCATCGAATCTACGGCCATCCCTCTTCTGTCATCATCATCGAAAACAAATTTTGCCGGCGGCTGTTGTGCTTGATGTGTCCATATAGGCCAATCATCATCATACAAGTTCAATTCAGGTGTAACACCAATCAATTCGAGATTGGCTGACCAAAAAGCATCAATAGTACCCACATCACGCCAATAGCCCGGGTCATTTCCCTGAACATCTTTGTATGGGAAAGCAACGACTTTATAATTTTTAATCAAGTTAGGAATAATGTCATGACCAAAGTCGTGACTAGAAGTGCGAGTATCAGCATCTTTAATTAGCTGCTCGTACAAGAATGCCGCGTTAAAAACATAAATCCCCATGGATGCAAGCGCTACATCCTCTCGCCCAATAATGGGAGTCGGCTCATCAGGTTTTTCATTAAACGCAACAATACGTCTATTTGCATCGACCGACATGACCCCCAGCGACTTGGCCTCTTCGATAGGTACCTCTATACAGCCAATGGTCATATCAGCATTCTGCGCGACATGCTCAGCTAGCATATCACCATAATCCATTTTGTAGATATGATCGCCTGCCAAAATCAATACATATTCCGGACCGTGATTTCTTAAAATATCTATATTTTGATATACAGCATCAGCTGTACCGGCATACCAGCCTCTTTCATTTCGTTGTGACGCGGGTAATAACTCCACAAACTCTCCCAGCGCACCTCGCATAAACCCCCAGCCCTGCTGGACATGTCTGATTAGTGAGTGAGCCTTGTACTGGGTCAGTATGCCTACACGTCTAATGCCTGAGTTCACGCAATTCGACAAAGGAAAATCGATAATTCTGAACTTCCCTCCAAAAGGAACTGCGGGTTTAGCACGCCAGTCTGTCAGTTGTTTAAGCCTCGAACCACGACCGCCGGCTAAGATTAATGCCAAGGTATCTCGTGTAAGACGGCTGACAAAACGGGTACTATTGTTTTCACTCATAGATGAATTCTCCGGCAAAAAACCTATTATTTGTGCTGTAATATTGTTAGCCTGCCACAAGCGAGCTACATACAGCAATTAAAATTTACAGGACATTATGACGATGATTTTTGACAACAATTTGAATGAAGACATCATTAAAATTATAGAAGCACGTCATCATGATCCTTTCAGTGTTCTAGGGCTCCATCAAAACGCCGGGCAAGCCGAAATCCGTGCCTTTTTGCCTGATACAGACAAGGCATTTATAGATGGCGAATTACCCATGCAACGTGTTGAAGGAAGTGACTTTTTCTTATGGAAAGGTCCACAGGAAACGATTAAATGGCCCTATAAAATTCACCGTCACCGCCATAATGGTGAGCAAATCGCATATCATGATCCCTACAGCATCATGCCTCAAATATCAGATTATGACCTTCACCTTTTTGCAGAAGGTAAGCACTGGCATGCTTATAAAATTCTAGGTGCGCACTATTATGAAATAGAAGGAATCAAAGGCACCTTATTTGCAACATGGGCACCCG
The DNA here is from genome assembly GCF_002414625.1 of Methylophaga sp. UBA5088. Taxonomy (NCBI): domain Bacteria; kingdom Pseudomonadati; phylum Pseudomonadota; class Gammaproteobacteria; order Thiotrichales; family Piscirickettsiaceae; genus Methylophaga; species Methylophaga sp. UBA5088. The sequence goes on from NZ_DIAC01000057.1 coordinate 9,893, forward strand.
GCGCAGAACGTGTCAGTGTGGTTGGTAATTTCAATCAGTGGGATGGTCGACGTCATCCAATGCGAGTCAGAGGCGCCACTGGCGTATGGGAACTGTTCATTCCCGAGCTGATGCCAGGTGAATTATATAAGTTCGAAATTCGTAGCCGTCAAGGAGGCTCTTTACATCTTAAGATGGATCCTTACGGACAACAATGTGAGCTAAGACCTGGAACAGCCTCAATCGTCAGCACTCCAACCACTCACCAGTGGATGGATGAAGAATGGCTGACCACTCGTGAACGAAGTAATTGGCTGCACACGCCACATTCTGTCTACGAAGTGCATCTTGGTTCCTGGAAGCGTCATCAGGATGGGCGATTTTATAATTACCGTGAACTCGCCGATGAACTCGTTCCCTACGTGAATGAGATGGGTTTTACTCACATTGAATTACTACCGATTACAGAGCACCCTCTCGATATTTCATGGGGCTATCAAACCACAGGCTATTTTGCACCTACCAGCCGTTTTGGTAAGCCTGATGACTTCCGGTATTTCGTTGACCAGTGTCACCAGCACGATATCGGTGTGATCTTAGACTGGGTACCGGGCCACTTTCCTAAAGACGCACACGGACTTGCCAAATTTGATGGAACAGCCCTTTATGAACACGCGGATCCGAGGCGTGGTGAACATCAAGACTGGGGCACACTTATCTTCAATTACGGAAGAAAAGAAGTCTTTAACTTCCTTTTATCCAGTGCTTTTTATTGGCTGGAAGAGTTTCATATCGATGGGTTACGCGTCGATGCCGTCGCCTCAATGCTTTACCTCGATTACTCAAGAAAAGAGGGAGAATGGTTACCTAATCAATATGGTGGCCG
>NZ_DIAC01000057.1:10876-17781 GCF_002414625.1 Methylophaga sp. UBA5088
CCGTACTACACAGTGAACATCCTGGCTGTATTATCACGGCAGAAGAGTCAACCTCATACCCAATGATTTCACGGCCAACAGATATTGGTGGTTTAGGTTTCTCAATGAAATGGAACATGGGCTGGATGCACGATATTTTGGAGTATATGCAACAAGATCCGATACATCGCCGCTATCATCATGACGATCTGACATTTGGCCTCTTGTACGCTTTTACAGAAAACTTTGTACTGCCCTTCTCACACGATGAGGTAGTTCATGGCAAGCGTCCCATGATATACAAAATGCCGGGCGATGAATGGCAGCGATTTGCCAATCTGCGACTGCTTTATACCTTTATGTTTAGTTACCCAGGTAAGAAACTGCTGTTTATGGGATGTGAATTTGGTCAAGGCAGTGAATGGAATTGTGAAAAAGATTTAGACTGGTATGTACTGGACTACCCTGTGCATCAAGGGCTAAAGAAATTAGTCGCCGACCTCAATACCACCTATAAAAGTCAACCCGCTTTGTATAAGCACGAATTCGAGCCACAAGGTTTTGAATGGATTGACTGCAATGATAGAGAACATTCGATTTTAAGTTATCTACGCAAAAATGATGAAGAATTTATCATTGCAATATTTAACTTTACGCCAGTCCCCCGAGATAATTATAGACTCGGCGTGCCTGAGCTTGGAGAGTATGAAATTATTATCAATTCAGACTCAGAGTACTACGCAGGAAGTAATTATCATAACCCCAGTATTATCTCAGCTGAACAAACGGCTTGGTCAGATAGGCCTTATTCAATTCAGCTGAATTTACCACCACTTTCTGGGCTAATATTACAGAAGAAACATTAATAAATTTGAACAGGAATGATTCCCCCTGAGTTCTCAGGGGGAAGATTAAGCGATTTTTGTTACTGTCTTAACTCGCGAATGAGTTTAATCAAGTGCGTTGTTGAGCTATCGTGAGCAGAAATATCAGCATCATCTTTCAACTCTGGCACGATCGCTTTTGCCAATTGCTTGCCGAGTTCCACGCCCCATTGATCAAAAGAGTTAATATTCCAGACAACCCCTTGAACAAATACTTTATGTTCATACAAGGCCACTAACTGTCCCAACATCTCAGGCGTTAATTTAGGGAATAGCAATACATTGCTTGGTCGGTTACCCGGGAAAACCTTGTGCGGTAATAATGCTTCGAGTTCTTTTCCTTCATAACCTTCTTTAACCAGCTCAGCACGCACTTCCTCAGCGGTTTTGCCTTTCATCAATGCTTCGGCCTGTGCTAGACCATTCGCAAGCAGAATAGACTGATGATCACACTCTGGATAATGACTATTCACAGGTAAAACGAAATCGACCGGAATTAATTGCGTGCCTTGATGAATCAGCTGGAAATATGCATGTTGCCCATTGGTACCAGGCGTGCCCCAAATTACAGGACCTGTTTTGTAGTTAATACGTGCACCAGAACGGTTAATAAACTTGCCGTTGCTCTCCATATCAAGTTGCTGCATATGGCTTGGAAAACGAGCTAATGAGTGATCATAAGGGACAATGGCTTGCGTTTGTGAATTAAAGAAATTCACATACCAGATCCCCAGCATCGCCATAATGACAGGAATATTTTCTGCTAAAGGCTGCTCACGGAAATGTTTATCCATTTGATGACCGCCATCAAGCAATCGCTCAAAATTATCCATTCCCGTATACAAGGCGATGGGTAAACCGATGGCACTCCACAAGGAATAACGACCACCAACCCAGTCCCAAATTTCAAACATGTTCGCAGTATCGATACCAAACTTGGCTACTTCAGTGGCATTGGTAGACACTGCGACAAAATGTTTGGCCACATCTTGCTGTTTCCCTTTTTTCAGAAACCAATTTCGTGCTGAATGAGCATTGGTAATTGTTTCCTGAGTGGTAAATGTTTTTGAAGCCACAACAAACAAGGTTGTCTCAGGATTCAATTTTTCTAAAGTTGTGCTGAGATCAGTACCATCGACGTTTGAGACAAAATGCACGCCCATACCCTCGATGCCATAAGGTTCAAGCGCATCACAAATCATCGCTGGCCCCAGATCAGAACCGCCAATGCCGATGTTTACGATATCGGTAATTTTCTTACCGGAGAAGCCCAACCATGTGCCATTGTGTACTTGCTCACAAAAGTTACGCATTTTTTCAAGCACAGCATTAACCGTTGGCATAACGTCCTTGCCATCTACCATGACAGGCGTATTACTTCGGTTTCGAAGGGCAGTATGCAAAACAGCCCGGCCTTCAGTGTGATTGATCGCTTCACCTTTGAACATACGCTCAATCCAGTCTTGTAGCTCAACAGCCTCAGCCAACTGAATTAACTTATCTACGGTCTCTTGGGTGATGCGGTTTTTGGAGTAATCCAGTAACAAATCACCACTTTTGATTGAAAATCGTTCAAACCGGCTTGAGTCCAACGCGAACTGTTCACGCATGGATACGAATTTCAGGTCAGAATAGTGTCTGACCAAAGACTGCCATTCAGGTATATTCAAAGGTGTCATAGTTCTTAGATTTCTTGTATTAGTTATAATTATTGACTGAGGAATGAAGGCAGATCAGCCCACTTTATGGTCTGCTGCTCCCCTGTCTCCATGGTTTTTATACCGATTGTTTGGCTGGACACTTCATCATCTCCCAGAATAAGTGTCCAACGCGCTCCGCTTCGGTCTGCGCGTTTAAATTGGCTTTTAAAACTACCACCACCACAGTGGCTAATCAACTTTATGCCAGGAAGTTCATCACGCAAACGTTCCGTTAATAATGGTGCTTGTGCCATTGCCTGTTCACCGACAGCAACTAAGTAGGCATCAGTTTGTTTAATATCCGGTAATGATTGGGTTGCTTCGAGCAGTGCGACAAGTCGCTCCAGACCAATAGCAAAACCAATCGCTGTGGCGCCTTTTCCACCCAATTGAGCCACTAAACCATCATAACGGCCACCAGCACAGACAGTACCTTGTGAACCCAACTGGTCGGTTACCCATTCAAAAACGGTTTTTCCGTAATAATCCAAACCTCTGACCAGCCTTGGATTAATTTCGTAGTCAATACCAACACTATCGAGGATCTGACATAACTGTTCAAAATGCAGCTTAGATTCATCATCCAAATGATCTATCAGTTTGGGGGCCGCTTCATTTAATGCCTGCATTGCAGGATTTTTACTATCCAGAATCCGTAGTGGATTTGAGTGTAGACGTCTTTGGCTATCTTCATCGAGTTCAGCTTGGTGCTTTTCGAAATAGGCAATTAAAACTTCGCGATAAGCTATTCTGGCTTGAGTACTTCCAAGTGAGTTTATCTGGAGAGTCACACCTTTCAGACCTAACGCTTTCCAAAGACGCGCTGTCAGCATAATCATTTCAGCATCGATATCTGGGCCATCGAAGCCATATGCTTCTACACCCAACTGATGAAACTGGCGATAACGGCCTTTTTGCGGACGTTCATGACGAAACATCGGCCCCATGTACCAAAGGCGTTGCGTTTGATTCAGTAAACCGTTTTCCATGGCAGCACGAACACAACCTGCTGTCCCTTCTGGACGCAACGTTAAACTGTCTCCATTGCGGTCCTCAAAGGTATACATTTCTTTTTCTACAATGTCTGTGACTTCACCAATGGAGCGTTTAAAAAGCTCTGTTTTTTCGACAATCGGAAAACGAATTTCTTGATAACCATAACCAGCAAGGACATTTTTCAAGGTCGTTTCTATGACCTGCCAGTATGGTGTTGTTTCAGGAAGAAGGTCATTCATTCCTCTTATAGAGCGGATTATCTCTGCCACGTCTAACTCAGATCCTTTATCGGAATTGTTTTAATATTTTTTTGCTGTTTTTGTATTTCGATACGTTTACGTATTTGCTGTTCTAATTCGTCTACCAACGCCTCATTTTCGACTTTGTGGTTTGGCTTACCATCAACGTACAGCAGGTTTGGTGTACCTCCTGTCAGCCCAATAGCAGCTTCTTTAGCTTCACCGGGACCATTAACAACGCAACCGATAACAGCCACATCCATCGGTTCAGTGATGTCTTCCAATCTTGCTTCCAGTGCATTAACGGTTGAGATCACATCAAACTGTTGGCGCGAGCAGGAAGGACATGCAATTAAATTCACGCCTTTACTTCGAATGCGCAAACTTTTAAGAATATCAAAACCGACTTTGATTTCTTCAACCGGATCAGCTGCAAGCGAAACCCTGATGGTGTCGCCAATCCCTTCTGACAACAACATACCCAAGCCAATAGCAGATTTAACAGAACCAGAACGAAGCCCACCGGCTTCCGTAATACCCAGATGTAAAGGCTGTTCAATTTGCTGAGCAAGTTTTCTATAGGCATGCACGGTCATAAACACATCAGACGCTTTGAGACTGACTTTAAAATCGGGATAGTTCAATCTATCCAGAATATCAATATGTCTCAATGCTGACTCAACTAATGCATCGGGAGTCGGTTCGCCATATTTTTTTTGAAGCTCTTTTTCTAATGAGCCAGCATTTACCCCGATTCGAATAGGTATACCGTGATCACGTGCACTGTCAACGACGGCGCGTACACGTTCTTCTCTACCAATATTGCCGGGATTAATACGTAAACAGTCCACGCCTAATTCAGCAACGCGTAACGCAATCTTGTAATCGAAGTGAATATCCGCGACAAGAGGAATAGATACCTGCTGTTTAATTTTACCAAAGGCTTCTGCCGCATCCATGGTTGGTACAGAAACACGCACAATATCTGCACCCACTTTTTGTAATGCCTGAATTTGACTTACTGTGGCAGCGACATCTGTTGTCTCCGTATTTGTCATACTCTGTACAGCAATAGGTGCATCACCGCCGACAGCCACATTCCCCACCATAATTTGACGAGATTTTCTTCGCTGAATATTAACGGTTGAGTTTTCCATTATGACTGAGCTCCTAAAGTCAGTTTTGCAACATTACCTTGTGTAAAAGGCTGCAAGTCAACAGGTTGATTGTTGTAGCTCACCTCAGCAACAGTGGCTTTACCTAATAATATTTTCATAGGTAATTCGCTTTTAAGTTCGATAGATTGTTCTGCTCGCATGACTTGACTGAGTAAAGTATTCATTGCTGTATCTGTTACCTCAACCCAGCAGTCACCAGAAAAAGACATTTTAAGAATATTTTGATGTGGCTCAGCACTTGTAACAGACTCAACGTCTTCATTCACCTCAACAGAAGCAAGGTCTTCCGACTCTGTGATGTTATTGTCGCTATCATTTTGTTCACTTGACTCGGTTGTATTGTTCAAGTCATTCATTGTTGAGATTGATGAGTCTTCTGGCTCTGATTGAGACAAATCGTCATTAAAGGTTGTATTGCTGGCCTCATCCATGTCGTTTTGCTCGGTAACGATCTCACTGGACTCGCTTGTTGCTGTTTCATCAGCCGCTCTATTGGACTGCCATTGTTGATATGCTGACCAGAGAATGAAAATTCCGACAAGAAAAAAGAGAATCATCAACCATGGCAATGGTTTTTGTTCTTCAGTACCAACCGGCTTGACCAACCTTGGTTCACTGTCACTCTGTTTGTATTCATCATTGAAGACGGCCAGCATTTCTTCTTGGGGTAAGCCCAAGAATTTTACATAACTGGCGAAATATCCGCGGGCATAGGTCCGCCCGTGCAATTTGTCCCATTGTTGCGTTTCAAGATGCATGACAATGTCTTTGGTGAGCCGCAGCTGTGTCGCCACCTCTGCTAGTGACAAATTCTTGCTTTCACGTGCTTGTTGGAGTCGGGCCCCTAAACTCGGGCTGTTAGAACTCACCACAAAATCGTCATTCAAATCACTCATTACTCAACAAGCCCTTGGTTAACAATACGCATCTCATCCGAATCAGGAAAACGAGAACGCAAAATAAGTTTGTAGCTAGATACCGCATTTTTATCGGCTAATTTGGTTTCCACTCTGATGCCTAACAAGAGAGCCTGTGGCGTCCAGTTGGCTGCTTGCTGAAACCGTTGAATGTAAGCCCTAGCCTGTAAGTAGTTTTGTTGTTGATAGCTAATATCAGCCATTTGTAACAAAGACTTGGGTAGCCCAGGCACCATCTGTAATGCTTTACGGAAATAACCTTCCGCGCGATCAATGGCTCCCCCTTTTGCTGTACATAATCCTGCATTTTCATAGGCAAGCGGCGCGCTTGAATAGAGTGGATTTTCTACAGCTTTCAGGAACCGTTTCTCCGCCTCATCGTAGCGGCCTTGCTGACACAAAAAGACGCCATAATTATTTTGGGCTTCAGAGTAATCAGGTTCCTGCTGAATCGCTTTCTCAAAATGCTCTTCGGCTTTTTCATTTTCATCTAAGCGTTGGTACAAAAGAGCGATGGTATTGTGCGCACTGGGTAGGTTAGGATTTTGTTTCAGCGCTTTCTCAAGCTTTTCAAGTGCGATCTTGTAATCGCCTCGTTGCATGTAATTCAAGCCAAGACGCATATTGATATCAGCTGCTTTTGCATCCTTTGCTACATATTGACTTCTTGTTCCACCATTACTGCTACACGCTGTAAGTACAACAAACATCATCACGACTAAAGCATTACTGACACGATTACTCATCGATGAATTACAACCTCCTGGGCCTTCATGCGTTCACTACGGCGCGACTTATCTTGCACTTCACCTGCTAACTGACCACAGGCAGCGACAATGTCGTCACCTCTTGTTTTTCTGACCGTAGCCACTAAACCTTGGTCGATCAAATATTGCTGAAAGCGCACAATTTGATTACGTGATGAACATTTATAATGCGTGCCAGGAAAAGGATTGAAAGGAATTAAATTAATTTTATTGGGAATATCTTTTAAAATCCTGACGAGATCTTT
>NZ_DIAC01000045.1:0-5900 GCF_002414625.1 Methylophaga sp. UBA5088
CAGACAATATTCAACTGAGTCTCACCGCGGGTGATGGAATCGGGGTTTTACCTCAAAATCCCCCTCAGCTCGTTCGCCAAATTTTATCCTTAACAACATGTTCTGGGGATGAATCTGTCGTTGTAAAACAGAGAGCTGTACCACTGGTGGAGGCTTTACGTGAATATTGTGATCTCACTTTAGTCACAGCACAATGTTTAACTAAATGGAGTGAGACTTCAAACAACCGTGACCTGATAAAACTGTGCCAAGATAAACAAACATTACGCTCATATCTCAAACGGCATCAGTTAACAGACATTCTAGTCAACCACTCTTTACAGTTAACTCCACAGCAGCTGGTCGATAGCTTAAGACCATTACAACCTCGTTTATATGACGTTGCCAACAGTACTCGCCAGATTCAAGATGAATTGCATCTTACTGTAGAAAAGTATCGGTATTCTTGGTCTGGGAAATTACAAAATGGAATTTGTTCAACATATTTAACGGGTATTGAAGAAGGTGAAAATCTTCTTGTTTTCCCCCACCACAATAAACGGTTTCATTTACCCACGAATCAAAACAGTCCCATTATCCTCATTGCTGACGGTACAGGAATAGCCCCTTTTCGCGCCTTCATACAAGAGATTCAGTCTAATCCTAACCGTGAACACAGCGTGTGGTTGATACTAAGAGAATGTACATTTTTAAATGACTTCCTCTATCAAACGGAGTGGTCCCAGTATCTAAAAGATGGCTTATTAACTCGTTTAAATACCTCTTTTTTTGACGATGTTCCCAATAAATCAATCTACGACATCATTCAAGATAATGAAGATACGTTTAACGGTTGGTTAAGTGCTGGCGCGCACCTGTATCTATCTGGTCACAAAGAGATATTTGACCAACTTACACAAACGTTGAGCAAGACATCACCTTATAAGCAAAGCTGGCTTCAACTCACTCAACAAAAACGACTACACAAAAACGTATATTAATTTACGGAGAAATAAAGTGACTACACTCACTATTGCTCGACACTCTGATATTAGCCAACCTCTTAATGAACAGCACAGTAATGAGCAGCTTAAAGCAAAAAGTCATTTCTTGAGAGGCACGATCAGTGAAGGACTCCATGATGCTAATACGGGAGGTATTAGTCACGATGATGGATTGTTAACAAAATTCCATGGTATCTATCAGCAAGATGATCGTGATACACGACAACATCGTCTCATTCGAAAACTTGAGCCTCATTATCAATTTATGGTGAGACTACGAATTCCAGGTGGAAGATTAACCAAACAGCAATGGATTGAAATAGACCGTTTATCACGAATTTACTCATCGAATGGAATTCGTATTACCACACGTCAAACGATTCAATTTCACGGTGTGAGAAAACAATGCTTACAACCACTCCTGATAAGTCTAGAAAAAATCGGAATTGATACCCTTGCTGCGTGTGGCGATGATAATCGAGGTATTGTTTGTGGAGTCAACCCTGACGCGTCAAGAGTAGCTCAACAAGTCTATGACCTAGCAAGAGAGACAAGCTCACGCCTCTTACCTAAAACAGATGCTTATCGAGAAACTTGGTATGACACCCCTCCTTCAGCCTCCCAATCTGAGGAGCCACTTTATGGGGAAACGTATTTACCTCGTAAATTTAAAATAGGATTCGTCATCCCTCCTGATAATGATATTGATATATTTGCCCAGGACGTCGGTTTTATAGCTGTTATTGAGAAATCTCGACTGGTTGGTTTCAATGTGTGTGTTGGCGGTGGTATGGGGCAACTTGATTCTAGAGAAGATAGCTATCCGAGGCTATCCACCCCCATTGGCTTTATAGAAGCATCAGACGCACCATTTATTGCTGAAGTCATCATGACTATTCAACGCGATTATGGGGATAGAAAAGATAGACATCGTGCCCGTTTCAAATACACATTAGATAGAATCGGTCTAGACAGCTTTAAAAATTTACTCGTAAATCGTTTTGGCAAAAAACTAGCCCCTTTGAAGCCATACAGATTAACAAATAATGGTGACAAGTTAGGCTGGCATCAAACTGAGGATAGTCAGTGGCTGGCAACACTGCATATTCAAAGTGGACGTATCAATCATCATTTACAAGATCAGTTACAAGCTTTCTTTCAGCAATATAGTGGTGAAATCCGGTTAACAGCGAACCAGAATATTCAGCTTATCAATATTCCACCATATGACATTTATGACGTAGCAAGGCGATTGTCTGATCTTGGTTTATACGAAAGGTTGATCCCCTCCAGTCAAGAAGCCGTTACGTTGAGCTGTGTTGCACTTCCAACGTGTGGGCTGGCTATGGCTGAAGCAGAAAGAATAACGCCAGACTTTCTTGCCCTTTTTAATGATTTGAAACGTCAGTATGACCTCCAAACAAAACCTATCACACTAAGAATTACTGGTTGTCCCAATGGGTGTGCTCGCCCCTACTTAGCTGAGATAGCCTTAACAGGACGAGCGCCAGGTTTATATAACTTATATCTTGGAGGTAGCCACCGAGGAGACCGGCTAGCCACGCTACATGAGAAAAATCTCAGTCAAACTCAGGTTCTGGATGCCTTGGCTCCTTTATTCGATTTGTATTCAACAGATCGCCTCAACAACGAGTATTTTGGGGACTTCCTTCACCGATGTCATTTCATTAAATCCTCATCCATCTCAAATCAGTCAATACAGGAAAGATAGATGTCTGAATTTCTTTTTATACAAAGCCGAGATCCCTTCACAGATGCACTGACTAAATCGCAATATGAATTAATTCACCATCTCGCCAATGCAGGCAATCGGGTGACGGTAGTGCTTGTCCAGAATGGAGTTATGCCTGCCACTAAAAGCAGTATTTTTACGCCCTTTACTAAATTACTCCATGAAAACATCACACTGGTTGCTGACAAATTCTCTCTCCGACAGAGAGAAATAGATGCTGAACAATTGATACCAGAAATATTAACCACTGATCTGGATATTGTTATCAAAGCATTACTGTCGGGACAAAAAGTCATTTGGAATTAGGAGATGTCAATGTCACATAATAAAACACTCACTTTCGCCTTTATGGATCCACCATTTGAGAGCGAGCGCACCGTCACTTTTTTTAGATTACTCGATGCCGCCTTAGATGCTAATTCTCATGTGAAGGTATTTGCTTATGAAGGTGCTGCTGCTTTGTCATTCGCCAAGCAACAACAACATGGCAATGCCATCCATGGACATGATACTGAACAAGAAGATCATCCACTGACCAAAACATGGATTGCGTCGCTACAGAATAAAGCACGTAAGAAAGCACTCTCTTTTGAATGGATTAATTGTGGCTTATGCGTCGATGAGCGTGGCGTCAATGACACCATCCCCGGTTGTCATCGTGGAGGACCAGCCGATTTATGGCGCTATGCCTCAGAATCATTTAACACATTAACTATTGGAACTCGCTAATCATGAAAGTCTTACAAATACTCGATCAAGCTTTCAGAACAGTTGTGGAAGAACAAGATGAAACGATTCTATGGTTAATTCAATGCATGCAAAAAAAAATTGAGCATACCGATATCGATCAACTCCAGTTATTACTCACAGGCCAAGCCGTCTATTACACGCAACAAAAAAAACAGCAGCCTCCACTAAAAATAGGTGATTGGCAGCAAACTCAACCAGCGAATATCAATACCGATATAGGCAACCTGATTTCATCTCATATTCCTATTTATGTTGTGTATGAAGATTTATGGGATAGAGGGTTAGAAATGGAAGCGCTTAGAGAAGGTATACAAGTCGTGAATAGACAACAGCTCGTGCCTATCTTCGAACAAGCCGACCAAATATGGCATTGGTAATGCTCACCAAAATAGCCATTCAAAATCAGGAGTTCTATCATGAACACAACACATAGTTACAATGAAGATATTACCAAGTGGTTTTCCGTCGCCGCCTGTATTTATCTTGTCATTGGTACAGGCATCGGTGTGTATATCGCCTCCGAACTCGCCTGGCCATTTCTTAATTTTGATAATCCATATATTAGCTTCGGACGACTAAGACCCGTGCATACCAATGTGGTCGTCTATGGTTTTGGTGGCTGTGTTCTAATGGCAACGGCCTATTATGTCGTACAGCGTACCTGCTATGTCAGACTATGGAGTGACAAGATGGCCTGGTTTACATTCTGGGGCTGGAATCTCTATGTGATTGGCGCTCTGGTGACGCTTCCACTGGGCTACACTCAAGGCAAGGAGTACGCAGAATTAGAATGGCCTTTTGATATTTTGTTAACCGTTGTGTGGCTCGCCTACTCAATCAACTTTATTTTCACATTGAGCATTCGCCGTGTTTCCCATATCTATGTAGCGAACTGGTTCTTTCTGTCCATGATGATTATGTTCACCTATCTCCATGTGGTGAATAGTTTATCGATTCCCGTTGAATTGATGAAATCCTACTCGATTTTTGCTGGCGTTCAGGACGCCATGATTCAATGGTGGTGGGGTCATAACGCCATTGGCTTTTATCTCACCGCGGGTTTTTTAGGCATCATGTATTATTTTGTGCCCAAACAAGCTAATCGGCCTGTTTATTCTTATCGCTTATCAGTGATTCACTTCTGGGCATTGATATTTGGCTATGTATGGTTAGGTGCGCATCACCTGCAATATACAGCTCTGCCTGATTGGACAGGCTCTCTTGGTGCAGCAATCTCTCTCGCCATGATTATTCCATCATGGGGAGGAGCAATTAACGGTATGTTCACATTAAGCGGTGCTTGGGACAAACTCAGAACCGATTATATTCTCCGTTTTCTCATCGTGGCGCTGGCTTTTTATGCCATGTCAACGTTTGAAGGCCCTGTAATGGCATCAAAAACAGTTAATGCTCTTTCACACTATACCGACTGGACGATTGGTCATGTTCACTCTGGTGCATTAGGCTGGGTGGCGATGATTTCTATTGGTGCGCTTTACCACATGGTCGAGCGTTTATGGGATACGCGTATGTTTTCTGTAAGGTTAGTGAATGTGCATTTTTGGTTAGCGACTGTGGGCACAGCCATTTACATTACTGCCATGTGGGTGGCCGGTATCATGCAAGGCCTAATGTGGCGTGCGTACGATGACTATGGCAACCTGGCCTACACCTTTGTTGAATCGGTGGCTCAAATGCATCCTTATTATGCTATCCGTATGATGGGTGGCCTCGTCTTTTTCAGCGGTGCATGTGTGATGTTATTTAATGTAGTCATGACCATTAGAAAAACAGTAAAACATCATCACAGCACGGTTTCTGTTATTACTGACAATAAAGCTGCTATTTCGGTTAAGCCGGGAGGATAAAAGGATGAGCACTTTTTTTCTACTAGAACTATTCCTGAAGTATCACGGTATGCCTCATTTATTGATGTTTATGGGTACTGACGCTTTAATCATTCTCGCTTTCTATTTCATTATCAGAAGCGTTTATTCACCTGAAAATGAACGGCACTACAGAGAAGAAAGTTTTATTCCTCTTGATGATGATAGCGATGAAGAAAAACAGTTATTTGGTACTCATCAGACCTTCTCATCCAGGAGAAACAAATGACCCTTAGCACTAAGCTCACGAGTGCGTTAGGCATTCAACACCCTATTGTACTAGCCCCCATGGGTAATGTGGCGGGAGGCCAACTTGCCGCTAGTGTGTCGAATGCAGGCGGACTTGGCATGATTGGTGTCGGCTATGGAGACCTTGATTGGCTAAAAATCGAACTTGAAAAGGTGAAGAGCTCGACGAGTCGGCCATGGGGAGTCGGTTTCATTACTTGGTCACTTACGGATGACGTGTTTGATTTTGTCATGGAGTACTCACCCAAGGTAGTGATGATGTCTTTCGGTGACATAACA
>NZ_DIAC01000045.1:6031-7942 GCF_002414625.1 Methylophaga sp. UBA5088
AAATTAAAGCCCACAATATTCCCTTGATTTGCCAGGTTCAATCGTTAGCTGAAGCCCTGGAAGTCAAAAATAAAGGCGCTGATTTTATCGTCACTCAAGGTAGTGAGGCAGGCGGTCACGGTAAAAGTCAGCGATCTACCCTCTCTCTAACGAAAGGCGTTATTGATCATCTACCGAACACGCCAGTGATAGCGGCTGGAGGCGTTGCCGACGGCAAAAGCCTGGCAGCGATGTTAAGTCTGGGTGCTGTCGGCGCTTCTATCGGCAGCCGTTTTTATGCATCGACAGAGTCTATGGCTGATAATACATTAAAGAACAAAATGGTAGAAAGCGGTGGTGATGATACTCAGCGAACACAGGTGTTTGATATTATTAGAGAAATACCATGGCCACCAGAGTATACTGGCAGAGCCCTTAAAAATGTGTTCACCGCTAAATGGCATGATAATGAAACAGAATTAAAACGTCAGCTACATCAGCATCAAGCGAAATTCTTTTCTGAACAACAATCAAATAATTTAGACTCAGCGATCATCTGGGCAGGAGAATGTATCGATTCAATACACGCTATTCAATCTGCTGAGACAATTATCAATGAGATGGTCACGGATGCAAAACACTCACTAGAGAACCCAACATACAGCAGATAATCCATATAAACCATTGATGACAAAACGATAACGCCATGAAGCTTAACCCTAAACCCTCCGTGACCGATGAGTCGTGATTACTGGGGTAATGACTCAAGCACGACTTACACCTAGGCAAGTCCTCGTTTATACCAAACTGAAATAAAGTTTAATAACAGCCTCACTAATGATACGATATATCATATTAACAACTTTACTATTTGCTAAATGACTTCAGATACGATTCTCGACACACAACAGCAGATTGTTAGCGATTTTGAGTTGCTTGGTTACTGGCAGCAGCGCTATGCCTATGTCATTGATTTAGGTAAAAACTTAATCAAACACAGTGACAGCGAATTACAGACTGAAGAAAACCGTTTGTACGGTTGCCAGTCGAATGTCTGGTTATCATCGGAGTACAAAGACCAAAAGCTATTTTTCACCGGCACCAGTGACTCGGTCATTGTTGCAGGTTTGATGGCGTTGTTATTTAAAGTGTATTCAGGGCAGTCTCCGAAAGCGATTCTCAGTCACTCACTGACCTTTATTAATGATACAGGCCTAATCAATAACCTCACCTCACAACGAAGCACTGGCTTGGCTTACATGGTTGAACGCATCTATGAAACGGCGCAATCTCAACAACGTAAATCGACATCCCATCATGAAAAAGCCTAGTCCTTATTTCGATGTTATTGTGGTGGGTGCCGGTGCCGCAGGCATTGGTATAGCGTTGATGTTGCAAAAAATTCCTGGGCTATCTTTCACGGTACTCGAATCAGGTAGTATTGGAGAATCATTCCGTCGCTGGCCGAAACAAACACGTTTTATTACCCCCTCATTTCACAGTAACCCATACGGATTAGTCGATCTGAATGCCATAGAAGAACATAGCTCCCCTGCTCTTTTCTGCCAATCAGAACATCCCTGCGGTGAGCATTATGCTGAGTATTTAAAAGCCGTTGTCAGTAACGAATATTTACCCGTCGTCCAGCATTGTCGTGTCGATAACGTACTCAAAGAAAACCGTGATAACTTTGTATTGAAAACGCAACAGGGCGTCTTTCGATCACAATATTTAATCTGGGCAACAGGTGAGTTTCAATTTCCAGATTTAGCCCCCTTTCCAGGTGCAGAACACGCTATACACTATGCGAATATTTCTGACTGGTCTGATTTTAATGCTGAAGCCTATACGGTCATTGGCGGCTATGAAAGTGCCATAGACGCCAGTATTAATCTACTAGCATCGGGGCATCATGTTCGTGTATTGATGAAA
>NZ_DIAC01000026.1:0-1299 GCF_002414625.1 Methylophaga sp. UBA5088
CAATTTCTTTAATCAGGTCTTTAAATGTACCTAGCCCACCCAAATAGACGTTAACAAAGCGGGTCAACCTGTCTTCATCATCTGTACGGCCCAATTTAAGATGTAATCCTTCTTTAAAATCTACTTGCCAGGCACGACGTTTATCCATGCTCATACTAATGACTCGTAAGCCCAGCACATTCACTTTTTGCTGAACATCGATCAGTCGTCGCGACAGCATTTCACTAGTGCCATCTGGGCCATGCAACTGAATCAAACCATCAGGCATGGTGTCTTTGCTGGGCTTAAACACTTTTCCGTGACGGTTGACCAAGCCATCATCGTTCCAGCGAGCAACCGCTTCATGCTCAGCAACCATCAAATGCAAGGTATCTGGCCAGATTCGTCTCACTTGTATTTGCTCGACCCAAGGCAAGGTCTCACCTGCTTTTTGAATACTGGCTACATCTACATCTAAAAAACTGCCTCTGACAAAAGGCATCACCACTTTGACTAATTCATTTCTGTCGGTATGGCGTAAAGTGCCATCTACCGTCACGTGCTTCACAGGCAAAGTATCGGCTTCACGTAGATACATTCCTCCCGCCACTAAGACGACGACCAAAGCCAATGTGGCGGCATGTTTGAACAATTTTTTCCATGCCAGTGGCGACCTAGGCTGTTTCACCTTAGCTGGCTCTTGTAATATGGCGCCTCTCCGCTGTTTAGCCATCAGCCCTCACCTTTGAAGCTTGTTTCTAAAATGCGGCACACTAAGTCATCAAATGACATTCCAGCTTGCTTCGCAGACATGGGGACTAGACTGTGATCGGTCATACCAGGAACACTGTTGGCTTCAAGTAAAAACAGATTGCCTTGCTTATCACGCATGAAATCGATACGTCCCCATCCTTGCATACCTAGGGCATTAAAGGCTTTTACCGCGATGTCTTGCATACCTTTTTCAACATCGGCTTCCAAACCGCAGGGACATAAATATTCAGTGTCATTGGCGTGATACTTGGCGTCAAAATCATAAAATTCATGTGACGTTTTTAACCGGATGGCAGGTAAAGCTTCACCGTCTAAAATGGCAACGGTATATTCCTCCCCGTGTATCCACTGCTCAGCGATAACATCGGTGTCATATTTCAATGCCAAATCAATGGCCTTTTGTAAGTCACTATGGTCATTGACCTTGGACATTCCAATGCTGGAACCTTCGTTAACAGGCTTAATGATGAGAGGTAGCCCTAAATCAGCAACTAATTCATCGGTATTGGTTTGTGCAGACACAGGAACAAACAGGGCAGTTGGTAA
>NZ_DIAC01000026.1:1371-2085 GCF_002414625.1 Methylophaga sp. UBA5088
GGAACAAACAGGGCAGTTGGTAAACCCTGTTGAATCCACGCTAATTTGCTCAATCGTTTGTTCATAGACAGTACAGAAGCACTAATTGCACTTCCGGTGTAAGGCAGATTGATGGCCTGTAAAAAACCTTGAATTTCACCATCTTCACCGCCACGTCCATGGAGGACGATAAACGCACGATCAAATTCACCACTGTTCATTTTTTGACAGATATCGAAGCTGACATCGATGCCATACGCATCGATACCACTACGTTGTAAGCCAGCTAATACCGCATTGCCACTAATGAGTGAAATCTCACGTTCAGCAGATCGGCCGCCCATCAGTACAGCAACACGACCAAATTCAGCAGCAGACACAGTGCGTTTTATCATGATGGCTCTCCAATTATATGCACTTCTGGAATCAGCTTAACGCCGTGCTCTTGCTCAACCCGTTGCTGTACTTCAAAGATGAGTGTCTCGATGTCTTTTGCTGTGGCATCACCATTATTAACGATAAAGTTTGCATGTTTATCTGACACACTGGCACCGCCCACTGTGAGTCCTTTCAGACCACTGACTTCAATCAAACGACCAGAAAAGTCGCCTGGTGGGTTTCGAAAAACTGAACCAGCACAAGGTTGATTGGTGGGTTGACTGATATTTCTTTTTTTCAGTAGGTCGCGGATAAGCTCCAGCTCAGTCTCTTTATCACCTTGTTCAAACCGCATTT
>NZ_DIAC01000026.1:2218-4032 GCF_002414625.1 Methylophaga sp. UBA5088
GTTCAAACCGCATTTTTGCTGCTACGAACCACTGATTTTCTGGCAAGTTCACATAACGGTAACTCACCTCAAACTGATCAGCATTGTAGAGATGCAACTCACCTTGTTTATCAATTGTTGTGACTTCTACGACGGAGTCCCATGTTTCAACACCATGAGCACCAGCATTCATGGCTAAGGCACCACCTAAAGTACCCGGAATCCCTGCCCAGAAAGCAGCGCCTTTTAAGCCAGCCTTCGCCGCCTGTTTCGCTAACTTGCTGCAATAGAGCCCGACTTCTGCCGTAATCTCATTATCAATGACATCGATGGTTTGCAATGCGCCTGCGGTGACAATCACAGTGCCGGCAAAACCGCCATCACGTATTAATAAGTTACTACCCAGACCGACCCATAGCACAGGTTCTTCTGCAGGTAGTTGTTGTAAAAACAGGGCGAGATCATTTCTGTCGGTAGGACGGTAAAGCTGTTTTGCCGGCCCTCCTACACGCCATGAGTTATAACGAGACAGTGGCTCATTTGTTTTTAGTTCGCCTTTTAAAGTCCGAGGTAATGCCATCATTCAGCACCCCCATCGTTTAAGATCTCAGGTAAAGCCTGTGCCATCCGGCCGATATCTCCAGCACCTAATGTCAACAACACATCGCCGTCTTGTAGAAGGCCCGGTAATAATGCGTAGAGTTCCTGCTTGTCTTCTGCAAATACAGGCTCAACCTGACCACGCAAGCGGATAGCCCGACATAAACTACGTGCATCTGCCCCGGCAATTTTTGCTTCACCGGCTGGATAGACCTCTAACACAACCAGCACATCAACACTGGATAACACATGCGCAAAATCTTCAAACAAGTCACGTGTGCGTGTGTAGCGATGAGGTTGGAATACCAAAACTAAACGGTTATTTGGCCAACCACCTCGTGTGGCGGCAAGCGTGGCTGCGATTTCAGTCGGATGATGCCCATAATCATCAATCAGCATGGCCTGACCGGTACCCGCTTTAACCTGACCCATTAGATTAAAGCGTCGTCCTACACCATCAAACTTCAGTAAGGCTCTCTGGCAATCAGTGACACTGACATCCAGGTTACGTGCTACAGCCATGGCAGCCGTCGCATTCAAGGCATTGTGTAAGCCAGGCATATTCAATGTGACAGGGAAGCTCTGTCCTGAACGTTTCTCTACCACGGTGAAAAAGCTTTGCCCCTGATGCTGCGTCAGTTCCATTAACTGATAATCAGCATCAGGGTTTTGTCCGTAAGTGATAAACGGTCTGGTTACATCAGCCAATAACAATTGGATAACCGGATCATCAAGACATAACACTGCCAGTCCATAGAATGGTAAGTGATGAAGAAACTCAATGAAGGTGGCCTTCAATTTGCCAAAATCACCGTCATATGTCGCCATATGATCTTCATCAATATTCGTCACCACCGCAATCATTGGCTGCAGGTATAAGAATGATGCGTCACTTTCATCAGCTTCAGCGACCAGATAACGCCCTGTACCCAAACGCGCGTTCGTGCCGGCACTATTTAAACGTCCACCAATCACAAAGGTAGGATCCAGCTCGCCTTCGCTTAATAAGGCGGCTATCAAGCTGGTTGTTGTGGTTTTACCATGCGTTCCTGCTACAGCAATGCCATAACTAAATCGCATCAGCTCGGCCAACATTTCCGCTCTGGGTACAACAGGAATCAATTGCTCTCTAGCAGCCACTAATTCAACATTATCTTCGCTTACAGCAGTAGTAACGACCACCACATCAGCATCGTCAAGATACGATGCATCATGGCCAATCATAATGGTCGCAC
>NZ_DIAC01000026.1:4147-7961 GCF_002414625.1 Methylophaga sp. UBA5088
CATAATGGTCGCACCCAGACTACGAAGATGCTTGATCAAGCTGTTCTCAGCTAAATCACTACCACTAACTTGATAACCCAAGTTCAATAATACTTCTGCGATACCGCCCATACCCACGCCACCAATACCGATGAAGTGGATATGCTTAACGCGGCTCTGCATGGCTGAGGTCAGTCTATCCATTGGCAGCCTCCATACAAATATCAGCGATATGCGCTGCTGTGCCCATTTTTGCGACTTGTCTTGCCGCATTTGCCATGTTTAATAACCCTTCTCTGTCTCCATCAAGTCGACGGACCGTATTCGCTATCACATCAGCATCTAAATGTTGATCTGCCATTAAAATTGCTGCATTCGCATCCACTAAGACCGCAGCATTATGGGTCTGATGATCATCCACGGCATATGGATAAGGCACTAAAATTGATGCAATACCGGCCGCAGCGACTTCTGCCACAGTCAGTGCGCCAGCTCGGCATATCACTAAATCAGCCCAGGCATATGCCGCTGCCATATCCTCAATAAACTCTTTAACATCAGCCTTAACACCAGCGTCTTTATATGATCGGCGGCAATCATCACTATGTTTGCTACCACACTGATGGATAACTTCAGGACGGTGGTCAGCGGATATCTTAGCTAAGGCTTGCGGCACGAATGTATTCAATGACCGTGCGCCCAGGCTTCCGCCCAGGACCAATAGATTTAATCGACCTGATTTTTCTGTCTGACGAAGGTGTGGCATTGGTAAATCTTCAATCGTTTTCCTCACCGGATTACCAACCCACTCTGCATCGATTTTTTTATCAAAACTGTCAGGGAAACCTGTTAGCACTTTGTCTGCTAATTTTGCTAATAAACGGTTCGTCAGACCTGGAATCGCATTTTGCTCATGAATAATTAATGGTTTTCCCATCAACCATGCTGCAAATCCACCAGGACCAGAGGCAAAACCACCCAGCCCCATCACTACATCAGGTTTTAATTGACGAATGAGTGAGCCCGCTTCCAGTACCGCTTTGACGACTTTAAATGGCGCTATTAACCAACCAAGCACACCGTTCCCGCGTAAGCCTTTGACTTTAATTTCTGATAATAGATAGCCAGCTGCAGGCACTAATTTCGCTTCAATACCATGAGCGGTACCAATCCACGAAACTTCAACATCTCTCAGACGTAACTCCTCTGCCACCGCAAGTGCAGGGAAGACATGTCCACCGGTACCACCCGCCATAATCATGACTCTTTTCATCGTCTGATCCTCGCTGAGGCTTTTTCAGGTATTCGTGTTTCCATATCGACACGGAATAACAGTGCAATCGCCGCACACACAATCACCAAACTACTGCCGCCATAACTCATTAATGGCAAAGTCAGACCTTTTGTCGGAAGCGCCCCCATGTTCACACCAATATTGACGCAAGCCTGTAACCCCAACCAAATGCCGATGCCATAAGCGATCTGTGCACCAAATACTTGTCCAGCCTGCTCTGCAGCACGTCCGATCGCCAGAGCTCGCCAGATAAAGACGAAGAACAACACAATGACCGTCAGTGCACCAATCAGTCCCAGTTCTTCTGCAATAATCGAATACAGAAAGTCGGTATGCGCCTCAGGTAAATAAAATAACTTCTGCATACTGCTACCAAGGCCCACACCGAACCAATCGCCACGACCAAAGGCAATTAGTGCCTGTGTTAACTGAAAACCACTACCAAATGGGTCAGCCCAAGGGTCCATAAAACTCTGTAAACGTTCCAGACGGTATGGTGCAATCCAGACCAGCATCGCAAATAGCAGCCCCATCACACCAATCAATGTCGCAAACACATCTAATCTGGCACCACCTAAAAACAGCATGGCAAGCACGGTTGACATGATCACCACCATCGATCCCATATCAGGTTGTAATAACAGCAATAAGGCTGCTACACCTAACAGGGTCAGTGGCGCTAAGACTTTTAAAAATGAGACGTGCAGCTGTCCATGGTGACGTTGCAAGTAATCAGCAATGTAGATAATGGCAAACAGCTTAATCAGCTCTGCTACTTGTAAATTGACAGGGCCAAGAGGTAACCAGCGTGAGCTGCCATTGACTTCACGTCCGACGCCTGGAATGAGCACCATAATTAGCATTGCCACACCAGCCATCAGCAATTGTGGGGCAATACGTTGCCAAACGGCTAATCTGACAGAAATAAATCCCCAGGCAATGACTATACCCACTGCTGCAAAGGCAAACTGGCGTATGAAAAAGTATAGAGGTTGCTCAAGACGACTATCTGCAACAGTAATCGACGCAGAACACACCATCACAAGACCGATAAACAGCAATGCGCCGGTTGAAAACAACAAGCTTTTATCAAATTGCAGTGAAGACTCACTCATGCTGCAATCTCCCTAACGGCTTGTTCGAAACAATTTCCACGTTCAACATAGCTACTGAACATATCGAAACTGGCACAGGCAGGAGACAATAAAACATTGTCGCCTTCCAACGCGATTTGTTGTGCAATTTTCACAGCATCAGCCATATCTTTTGCTTGAAGCTGATCAACACCAGTCGGAATGACTTGGGCGATTTTATCGGCATCTAATCCCAGCAGAATAACTGCCTTCACTGAGGCTTTGAGTGATGGTGTCAGTTCCGAAAAATCCTGTTCTTTTCCGACGCCACCAGCAATGAGAATAATTCTGCCATTACTTGCCAAACCATTAATGGCGGCAACTGATGCCCCCACATTGGTTGCTTTAGAATCATTAAACCAACGCACACCATTCAATTGTCTGACGAGACGACAACGATGTGGTAGGCCTTTATATTCTCGAATGGCTGACAACATGGATGACATGGGTAGTGCCATCGCTGAGCCCAGTGCCAGCGCTGCCAACGCATTGGCAATATTATGCATACCAACGATTTTCATCTGATCGATGGGTAATAAGGGATATTCGCCCTCAGCTAGCCATGTTTGCCCTTCTGTTTCTAATAAACCGAAGTCGACGCCTTGTGACTCATGAAGACTAAAACCGATAATGTTTCGGCCAGGCTGGCTCATGCTGTTCACAATCGGGTCATCCCGATTAATCACCATGACACCATCACCGTTAAAGATGGTTTGCTTAGCGCATTGATAAGACTCTACGGAGTCATATCTGTCCATGTGATCCGGACTGACATTCAACACAACAGCAGCAAAAGCATTCAATGAACGCACAGTTTCTAGCTGGAAACTGGATAGTTCAAGAATATAGAAATCGGGAGCGGACTCTTCTAACAGATCTAAAGCGGGTGTTCCTAAATTCCCCCCTGCTCTGACTGTTTTCCCTGACACTTGTGCCATCAGGGCCAAAAGCGTGGTGACCGTGCTTTTACCATTTGAACCCGTAATCGCCACGATAGGCGCATCAGCATAGCGAGCAAACAACTCAATATCACCCACAATCTCAATGCCTGCCTGACGTGCAATTTCAATTTCAGGAAGACGCGGATCGACTCCAGGACTCAAAACAATCAGATCTGCTTTTAAGATCCAGTCCTGATCCAGCCCGCCGGTTTTAATCAATACTTGTGGATACGCATTTTTCACATCCTGAACAGAAGGTGGATTCTCACGGGTATCCATGATGGCAATACCTAGCGCTCTATTGGCTAAAAATCGAGCGCACGAAAGTCCTGTCTGACCCAGACCGATAATCAGGCAATTTTTATGTGAAAGACTATTCATGCCGTATGTCATCGTATTTTCAACGTTGCTAGACCAATCAACACCAGAAAGACTGTCACAATCCAGAACCGGACGATTATGCGAGG
>NZ_DIAC01000026.1:8047-10442 GCF_002414625.1 Methylophaga sp. UBA5088
CAGCCTTTGAGCTCATAATGATGGTGAATCGGTGCCATAAGAAATACACGTTTACCGCGCAGCTTGTATGAGCCCACTTGAATCATGACCGACAGTGTTTCAATCACAAACACGCCTCCCATGATCAGTAAAACCAACTCTTGTCTGACTAATACGGCTACTGTACCCAGTGCGGCACCCAGTGCCAGGGCACCCACATCCCCCATAAAGACTTGTGCGGGATAGGTATTGAACCAAAGAAAACCGAGTCCAGCTCCCACCATAGCCGCACAGAAAACAACGAGTTCGCCGGCACTTGGAATAAAGGGAATTTGTAAATAGCTTGCAAACTCAAAGTGTCCAGCGACATAACTGAATAAGCCTAATGCAGCCGCAACCATCACCGTAGGCATAATGGCTAGGCCGTCCAGGCCATCGGTCAAATTCACTGCATTGCTGCTACCCACAATCACCAAATAAGTCAGCAGCATGTACCAACCACCCAAAGGAATCACAATCTCTTTGAAAAACGGCACGATCAACTGCGTTTCAGCTGGCACAGTGACCGTCATAAATAAAAAGATAGCTGCTCCGGCACCAAAGACAGATTGCCAGAAATATTTATATCGGCTCAGCAAACCACGAGGGTCTTGACGGACTAATTTGATGTAGTCATCTACAAATCCAATCAGCCCAAAAGCTAATGTAATAATCAAAACTACCCAGACATAACGATTGGTCAGGTCAGCCCAAAGTAATGTGCTAACAGCAATTGCCACCAATATCAGAGCGCCACCCATGGTGGGTGTGCCTTTCTTGCTGAAATGAGATTCAGGGCCATCTTGTCTGACAACCTGACCAATCTGTCTAAAACTCAAATGACGGATCATGGTCGGTCCGATAATCAATGCAATACCCAAGGCCGTCATGACCCCAAGAATGGCTCTCAGTGTCAGGTACTGAAACACGTTAAAGCCACTGTAGTATTGGCTCATATAATCACTCAATAACAGCAGCATTACTGTGCCTCCGAGGCTAACGCATCGGCTAATTTATCCAATTGCATAAAACGTGATCCTTTAATCAAACAGGTCACATCTGCTGTTAAGGTGTTTTGCAAAAGCTGTTGCAATGTTTGTATGTCCTCAAAATGAATGGCGTTATCACCAAACTCAGCAGCTGCGAGCTGGCTCTTCTCTCCCACCGTAAATAGCGATGTCACGCCTGCGGCTTTTGCTTGTAAGCCCATGCTCTGATGAATGGCATCACACTCATCACCTAACTCACCAAAATCTCCCAGAACCAACCAAAGAGGTTCATCAAAACCAGACAAGGTTTCCAATGCCCGCAGGTAGGAGCCGGGATTAGCGTTGTAGGTATCGTCAATCAAGCGACTCCCTGACAAACCTTTACGCATTTGTAAGCGGTGAGGTACGGCTTGTAGTGTGTTCAGACCGCGAACCATTGCATCAACAGGAATATTCAGCGCCACACATATGGCTATGGCCGCCAACGCGTTGTTCACATTATGTAAGCCGGGCAAAGCTATAGTCATATGGTGGTTAATACCATCAATATGAACAAGGAAATGACTTGCCGCAGGCTCTGGCTGGATATAGTCGGCGAAGATATCCACTTTTGTTTGCAATCCAAAACGGATAGTTTTTCTACCCGCAATCAAGGGTTGCCATATCGATTCGTATGGCATATCGGCATTTACCACTGCAATGCCGTTCTTTTTCAATCCTTGATAAATACTGCCTTTTTCTTTAGCTATACCCTCTTCGCTACCTAAACCTTCGATATGGGCAGACGCAATATTATTAATCACTGAAACATCGGGTGATACGATACTCATCAGATAAGCAATTTCGCCCGGATGGTTTGTGCCCATCTCAATCACCGCATAGTCATCCGATTTGTCAATACGACAAATGGTTAAAGGCACGCCCAGATCGTTATTTAAATTGCCTTGTGTTGCAGTGACTGTGCCAACTTCAGACAAAATAGCTTTGACCATTTCTTTTAGGCTGGTTTTACCATTACTGCCAGTGATGGCGATGACTTTTGCATGGCATTCTGCTAACCAGGCTTTTGCAATTTGTCCAAAAGCTATTCGAACATCATCTACCTTGATCTGTGGTAATTCATCATCTTGATATTCACTGACTAATGCCGCGACAGCACCATTTTCTCTGGCTTTTGCTAAGTAGGCATGACCATCGACATGTTCACCTTTAAAGGCGATGAATAAATCACCTGGTGTCACTTTGCGTGAATCAATGACAGCACCTGTTACCACAACATCAGCAACGACATTCTGGACTGAGACAATCTCAGCAATCTGTGTAAGCGTTAGCTGAAGCCCCATCAATGACCTCCCACCACGTTTTTTATGCCCGTTGAGTATGAGTCG
>NZ_DIAC01000026.1:10585-11067 GCF_002414625.1 Methylophaga sp. UBA5088
TATGCCCGTTGAGTATGAGTCGAACACAGCTTTAACCACAGCCGTATCACTAAACGGATAGCGAACATGATTGATTTCCTGATAGGACTCATGCCCCTTACCTGCAATCAGCACAATATCTTCTGGCTTGGCTTGATTGATGGCATAGCTAATAGCTAGCTTACGATCAAGTTCAACGCGAATTTTCTGCGGTTCATCACATCCCGCCAGGATATCTTCAATAATCAGCAGATGGTCTTCGGTACGAGGATTATCATCCGTAACAATAACCTGATTAGCTTCTCTTTCTGCGACTTTCCCCATAAGTGGGCGCTTACCACGGTCTCTGTCCCCGCCACAGCCAAATACACACCAGAGCTGCCCCGTTTTGGGTAAGTGAACTTGCAAGGTCTTCAGTGCCTGATGTAATGCGTCAGGTGTGTGAGCATAGTCGATAACCACTGTGGCATGACCCGGCTGAGTATACGTTTGCATACGCCCAC
>NZ_DIAC01000026.1:11116-12900 GCF_002414625.1 Methylophaga sp. UBA5088
GTGTGAGCATAGTCGATGACCACTGTGGCTTGACCCGGCTGAGTATATGTTTGCATGCGGCCACTTACTGCCTGACATTGATTAATAGCTTCAGCGCATTGTTGTTGGTCTAGTCCCAGTGCTGTAAGCACACCTATCGCAGCCAGTATATTGTCAACATTGAACTCACCCAGTACTGGCAAGCTTACAGGCAGTTTATTTACATTAACCTGCGCTTCAAAGGACACGCCGTCTGCTTTGTATGCGATCTGCTCCGCGCGAATATTCACTTGATTTTGTGCACCGCCATATGTGAGTAAGTTCACACCAGATTTCAGTTTCGAGATGACATCTGTACCAAAGGCATCATCTGCATTAATCACGGCGTATTCCACACTATCCATATCAAACAAGCGTTTTTTTGCTGCAGCGTAGTTGGCCATGGTTTTGTGATAATCAAGGTGATCTCGGCTGAGGTTGGTCAGCACGGCCACATTGATATCAACACTATTTAATCGGCCTTGGGCTAGGGCATGGGATGAAGCCTCCAATGCCACGTATTCACAGCCTTCACGCTTAAACTTCGCCAACAGCTTCTGCATGGTAACGGGGTCAGGCGTTGTCATCCCGGTCATTTCCAGATCACACAAACGCCCTGCTCCCATGGTGCCAATCACACCACATGGTTTGTTTATTGACTCCAATGCTTGGGCGATAAATTGACTGACTGAGGTCTTACCATTGGTCCCGGTGACAGCAATCACAGTCATGTCCTTGGACGGGTGGTCGTAAAAACGTGCCGCTATAAACCCTGCTTTTTCAGCTAGATTTTCAACTGAGTAAGCCATAACCACTGCTTCTGTGAGCATTTGAAGCTCAGTCTCAGTTAACGGTTGTTGCTCATCAATCAGGACAGCAAAAATATCCTTTTCCAATGCCTGTCGAAGGTGCTTTTCTCTATCAACCTTATTTTTAGCCAAAGCCAGAAACAGACCACCAGCAGCAACCCGTCGGCTGTCCATACTGATATCGCTCAATGTACATTCTTGTAAGGTGGATTTATCCACAACAAGATCACTGAGTAATGCCATCAACGACTGAGATTTTACGATTGAAGTCATCATTTGTGAGCCACCTGCATCTGGGTCATCGGTAAATCGTCAGGGGCAATATTCAACAAGCGCATTGCACCCGCCATCACTTCTGCAAACACAGGCGCAGCAACTGCGCCACCGTAATATTCACCTTGTGGCTCATCAATCATCACGACCATCGCTAAACGTGGAGCTGATGCGGGGATGATGCCAGCAAAGACAGATTGATAACGATCATCAGCATAACCACCGCTGATCGCTTTTTTCGCGGTTCCGGTTTTTCCGGCTACATGATAATTCGCCACAGCAGCACGTGTGGCGGTGCCGCCTGGTTCAATGACCTTCACCATCATCTGCACGACATCACGCATGATGTCTGCTGAGAATTCTCGTCGACCTTTTGGCACTTTATCTGTTTTAATGAAGGTGACAGGTTTGAGAATCCCACCATCCGCTAAAACGGTGTAGGCTCTGGCAAGTTGCATCGCACTGGTCGATAAACCGTAACCATATCCCATGGTGGCGATATCTAATGTGCGCCATGACTGAGGATCCGGCATGGTTCCCATCGCCTCACCTGGAAAATAAGCACCCGTTGCCTCGCCCAAGCCGAAACTGGCAAAGTCATGCCACAGTTCAGCAGGATCAAGAGCCAACGCAATCTTACTGGCACCGACATTACTTGATTTCTGGATAAGGGTCGTCAAGTCG
>NZ_DIAC01000026.1:13039-17549 GCF_002414625.1 Methylophaga sp. UBA5088
ATAAGGGTCGTCAAGTCGATTTCACCATAGTCTCTGAAATCTTTTATGGGGTGGCCACTTACTCGATAATAGCCAGGGTGTGTATTAATGATGGTGCTTTGATCAAACTCACCCGATTTAATACCACTGACGACCGTAAATGGCTTGACCGTTGAGCCCGGTTCAAACAAATCAGTAACGGCACGGTTTCTGAGATCACTGGGTTTGAGGCCGGCTCTATTGTTTGGGTTATATGAGGGCTGATTAGCCATCGCCAGCACTTCACCCGTACGCGTATCAAGAATGACAGCAGTACCTGATTTTGCCTGATGTTCAGCAACGGTTTTCTTCAAGGCTTGGTAAGTTAAATATTGCAGTCTGAGATCAATGCTCAACTGCACATTTTCGCCGGATTTAGCCGGACGAATCAGCTCACCACCTTCAACGTAATTACCACGGCTGTCACGCACCATACGCTTCAGTCCAGGGCGACCAGTCAGCACTGCATCGTAAGTCAGCTCAAGTCCTTCCTGACCGATATCATCAATATTGGTAAAACCCACAATATGTGAAGCAACTTCACCAGCTGGATAATAACGTTTGTATTCACGTTGAAGCGCCACACCCTGTATGCCCAGCGCTTTTACTTTTGCTGATAATTCCGGTGTGATACGACGTTTCAGATACACAAATTCTCGGGACTGATTCTCTTCAATCTTATTTTTAATTTTTTGGACGGATAAACCCAGTAACTGTGCCAGTTGTGGTATGCGGGGATCACTCGCTAATACATCCTGAGGATTTAACCAGACAGAATGTACAGGCGTACTTATCGCCAATGGTTCACCATGGCGATCCATAATCATCCCGCGATGAGCAACGATAGGCACTTGACGAAGATGGCGGGCATCACCTTGATGACGCAAAAACTCAGGATTTAAGACCTGGATATCAGCCAAACGCCAGCATAATCCAGCCACCATCAATACAAACATGATGCGAACCAGATTAAGGCGCCAAGCGCCAACTTGTTGCACTTTCTGACCGTGCTGCTTCATGGTTTTACCACCACTGTCATATCAGATTTAGGTACGGTCATATCCAGACGTCGTTTCGCTTCTTGCTCTACACGACTTGGGCTTGCCCAAGTGCTTTCTTCCAACAATAAACGTCCCCACTCTTCGTTCAGAGCATCACGTTGTTTTTCTAATTGTTGCAGTTGCACAAATTCATTTCGGCTCATGTGTTTTGTATAAATCACAGACACAGCAGAAACCAAAACGACAAAAGCCATTACGAATAATGGCGTATCAATCTTGATGGTTTCTAACAGTGCTTTTAAATTCATGCCAGCTTCTCCGCTATACGAAGCACGGCACTTCGAGCGCGTGGATTGAGTTTGATTTCTTCTTCTGATGCTTTGATAGCTTTGCCAATCACTTTCAGACGAGGATTTAATTGATCTACAGTGACGGGGAAATGAGACGGTAGATCATCACCACGGGCTTCATCGCGGAAAAACCGTTTCACAATGCGATCTTCGAGTGAGTGAAAACTAATCACTGCCAAACGACCACCCACGGCTAATACATCCAAAGCTTGCTCTAAAGCTGTTGTAAGTTCTTCCAGCTCATTGTTGATAAAAATTCGAATAGCCTGAAATGTTCTGGTAGCTGGATGCTTGAACTTGTCGCGTGATGGACTGGCTTTATCCACTAAATCGGCTAACTGTTTAGTCGTTGTAATAGGATGTTCATCACGTGTTTCCACAATCGCTCTGGCAATACGTTTGCCATAACGTTCTTCACCCAGCGTTTTTATCACATCAGCAATTTCATCCATGTCAGCTGTTGCCAACCACTCTGCTGCACTTAAACCCGCTTCAGGATTCATTCGCATATCAAGTGGTCCATCTTTCATAAAGCTGAATCCACGCTCCGCATCATCTAACTGTGGTGAAGACACACCAATGTCCATCAAGATTCCATCGACATTGCCTTGCCAGAGACGCGCATGAACCGCTGTATTCAGTTCTGAGAAATTGCCATGTTCAATAGAAAAACGGGGATCTTTTGTAGCCAAAGCCTGACCTGTTTTGATCGCTTGAGGATCACGATCCAAACCCAATAAGCGGCCATTGTCAGACAACAACGCAAGAATGGCACGGCTGTGCCCGCCGCGACCAAAGGTAGCATCAAGATATTTACCATCTGCCTTCACTGACAAGCCCTGTATGGTCTCGCTTAACAAGACTGGCAGATGTTCCGAGTCGTTCTCAGTCATAATTCCGCCTTATATCGACAGGCTTTCTAGTTCAGCCGGTAAAATCTCGCCAAAATCTTCTTCTAAACATTCATCCATGAGTTCATTCCAAGTTTGTTCATTCCACAACTCAAACTTGTTACCTTGACCAATCATCACCATGTTTTTATCAAGGCCTGCAAACTCACGTAATTTAGCGGGTAATAAAATACGGCCATTGCCATCCATTTCACATTCAGTGGCATAACCGAGAAGCATTCTTTTTAATCGACGTACTTGAGGATTCAAACTGGGTAATGCGGAAAGTTTTTCTTCAACAATTTCCCATTCAGGTAATGGGTACAACTGCAAACAATGATCAGAATGATCGATGGTGATGACTAATCGGCCTTCACAACAGACGTCAAGATGCTTGCGGAACTTGGCTGGAACAGCCATCCGTCCTTTTGCATCAAGATTGAAAGTTGCCACGCCTCGAAACACTGGTCATCCTCAAAAAACACGATCCACTAAGATCCACTTTCCCCCACTTGTCGACACTATAGGAGTGCAAATGTCCGAAGTCAAGCCTGTGAATAAACAAAATCCTCTTTTTATGACAATGACTTAGAGACTTTTCATAAAAGTGGGAGAAAATGACTGGAGGTGTTTCTCAAGGAGGTCTTTCTTATCAAAAAACTGGCATGTGAAGTTAAAGTAAATTCTAGATTACGTATCTAAAAGACAAAAAAATAACTGCTCAGACAGAAAAATTGACTCTGTCTGCAGCAGTTATTTCGATGATGACATGTTAGGTTGAGACGACCGATAAGCCGGGTTCTGTCGAGGACAATCATTCATCTGGGACTGATGTCGCCATCAGCCTCAAGCAACCTACCCAGGAACAGTACGGGTCGCACATGTCTGCCGAAACAGACGTTCCTCTATTTGGTCTTGCTCCAGGTGGGGTTTACCATGCCACTTCTGTTACCAGAAGCGCGGTGCGCTCTTACCGCACCCTTTCACCCTTACCGAATCGCTTCGGCGGTATACTCTCTGTTGCACTGGCCGTGGGCTCACGCCCCCCAGGTGTTACCTGGCACCTTACCCTTTGGAGCCCGGACTTTCCTCACCGATATCACTATCAGTGCGATTGCCAAGTCGTCTCAGTGCGCTATTCTACCTAAAGGCTAAGTTTTCTGCTGTAATTTCAACGCCAGCTGATAGGCTTCATTTTTACTGCCACCAGTGATGTTAGCCACCATCGCCGCCGCTTTTTTGACCGGGAGCTCAGTCAGCAGAATTTGCAGTAGCCGACGGACCTCTTGCTCATCTGCAGAGACCTCATTCTGACTGCCCTCTATTAATAAAACGCACTCACCACGCTGCTGGTTATCATCTGCTTTTACCCATGCCAGAAGCTCGATTAACGATCGCGTTTCAATAGTCTCGTGAAGTTTCGTTAACTCCCGTGCCAGACAAGCGCGTCTTTGTTCACCAAAAATAAGCACAGCTTCCTCTAGTGCCGACACCAGACGACGTGGACTTTCATAGAATATTAAGGTCCTTGTATCGGACTTAAGCGATTCCATAAACTGTTTACGAGCTGACGATTTAGCAGGCAAAAATCCTTCAAAGCTGAACCGGTCAGAAGCAAGACCTGACGCAGACAAGGCCGTAATTAAGGCACAACATCCAGGAATGGGAGTAACACGAATTCCCGCTTCTCTTACCGTCGTCACCAAGCGATAGCCAGGGTCACTGATTAACGGTGTTCCCGCGTCACTGATTAAGGCGACAGACTCACCTCCTAGTAACCGTTGACAGAGAGCATCACTGCGTTGCTGCTCATTATGCTCATGCAAAGATATACTGGGTGTTTGAATGGCATAATGCTGCAACAGATATTTGCTATGCCGTGTATCTTCAGCAGCAATGACATCAACGCTTTTCAATACCTCAATCGCTCTTGCTGAAAAATCGTTTAAATTACCGATAGGTGTAGCGACAATGAATAATTGACCTGCTTGGCTCTCGCTCACAGTGTTTCCTTAATCTTAAATACAGTGTGGTCGTAATATACGCGAACAGGTAAGATGATGCCTCCTATGACTAAATTATAGAATGACCTTATGTCCCTGAAACGCAGCTTCTGGTTATCCGCCATTATCCTCCTGAGCTTGACGGCTTGTCAGCCAGTGCAATCACCTATCGGCATGACAAAGCCCGCACAAATTGAAACGCTCGCTTCAGAACTTTCGGGACAATACCGGGAAGCGGCCGAGGAATA
>NZ_DIAC01000026.1:17657-22559 GCF_002414625.1 Methylophaga sp. UBA5088
CCGGGAAGCGGCCGAGGAATACGCTCAACTTGCTCTAACAAATGATGGCACAGAACAAGCGGCCTACCAATTGAAAGCGGCTCAAATGTATTGGCAGTCAGGACAAGTTGAGCAAAGCCAACAAGCACTTGAACAGATCAAACTTAGCTTACTCCACCCATCTCGACGCTATGAAGCAGCAATTCTGGGTGCCAATATTGCTCTCTTTAACAGTGATGGCGAGGGAGCCCTAAAAGCACTCAGCAATGTTCAGGAAAAAGACTTAGCCGCTCAGAATCTGAAAAGTGTGCTTAAGGTCCAGGCTGATGCCTATACTCTGACCGGAAACTGGTTAGAAAAAGCCAATACACATCTGAGACTGGAAAAAATCCTGACGGATGCCGACGCGTTAAAGAACAATCGGGAAGCTTTATGGCAGGCATTAATGCAAATGACACCGCAAGCCCTTGACCTATTCAATCCCGGCTATCCACCCGCTGAAGATAGTGGTTGGTTTGCACTGGCCTATAATATAAAAGCATACCAGGATAACCCGGAAGTGCTGGCTGTCGCACTCGAAGACTGGAAAAGAAGTTACCCCAACCATCCAGCCGATCCTGCGCTTTACCAAAAAACATTAGCCTCTGGCACGCATATTCCAAAAGACATCAATAATATTGCTGTTTTATTACCCCATTCTGGTCCATTTGTTGAGGCTGCAAAAATTATCAAGGATGCCATTATTGCGGCACAATATGTCAGCGGCTCAACAGCACAGTTACACTTCTACGACATCGAGACTGATGCCATCAGCGGGCAAAATAATGTGCTAACTCAATATGACGCCGCCGTAGCTGAAGACGCCAGTGTCGTCATTGGACCTTTACAAAAATCATCAGTAGAAACATTAGCCACCCACCCAGACCTGAGCATTCCGGTGCTGGCTTTAAACCGCACAGATGATGATCAGTCCTACCAAAATCTATATCAGTTTGGCCTGGCACCAGAAGATGAAGCCGTCGCTGTGGCCACTTACGCGAAACAATTAGGTTACAAACGCAGCATCGTGCTCGCCCCATACAACGATTGGGGACAACGCATTAGCTCAGCCTTCACTACGCAATGGCGTAAAGAAGGAGGCAGTACATTGATCGTCTCGAACTACAATGAAGCTGAAAATGATTTCCGGGATACACTCATTCCGCTAATGGGCTTGAATGAGAGTGAGCAGCGTTATAAATCCCTTCAGGGCACGCTGGGTCGCTCACTCGACTTTGAACCACGTCGACGTGAAGGTGTGGATTTTTTATTTTTAGTCGCACGCCCACTCAAGGCTCGACAGTTAGTACCTCAGCTCAAATATCACCGCTCTGGTCAATTACCACTATTGGCAACCTCACATGTGTACAGTGGTCAGGCCGATCCACAACAAAATATTGATTTAAATGATTTGGTCATCAGTGATATTCCTTGGGTATTTGAGGAGTTAGCGAGTGAAGATCCGGTTTACCAATCATTGAAAAATCAGTCGCCAGAGAACTTTACCAGCGCAATACGACTCTATGCTCTTGGCGTTGATGCGTACAAGTTGATACCTCAACTCAATACGCTGAGCCGTGATCCAACAAGTTCGATGGAAGGCGCTACTGGCAGCTTATCCATCAATGCACTAGGACACGTCACGCGCAAAATGCGGTGGGGAAAATTTGAACAAGGTGAGCTAAAGCTTATTAAATAATTATGTTTGCCAGGGATAAAGGCCAACAAATAGAACAACAGGTTTCACGGTATCTACAAAAGCAGGGGTTGCGTTTAATCGAACAAAACTACCAATGCCGTGGAGGTGAAATCGATTTAATTATGAAAGAAAAGAATACCTTGGTTTTTGTCGAGGTTCGATTTCGAAAGAATGCACGTTTTGGTTCAGCACTGGAGAGCGTGAACAAGCAAAAGCAGGCAAAAATTATCCTAACAGCCCAACATTACATCCAAACAACAGCCTCATCCGAAGAGCAGTTTAGATTTGATGTTGTTGCCGTGAGGCCTGCAGACTCCTCTTTACAGATTGAATGGGTAAAGAACGCTTTTCAACTTAATTAACTTATAACGATATAAGTACAAGGTTATTACAAGGAAAATCATTATGAACAAACTCAAAAAAGCAGCTTGGTTAGGCTTAGTCATACCTGCCGCTACGTTGTTTCTTCAAGCCTGTGTACCCGTCGTGGCAACAGGTGCGGCTACAGGCGCATCGGTTGCGTATGATCGCCGCACTACGGGGAGTGTAATTGATGATCAAGGCATCGAATTTAAAGCGTCTTACGCCATTTATAACAACAAAGAAATTTACAATCAGAGTCATATAAATGTGACCAGCTACAATGGTGTTGTTCTGTTGACGGGCGAAACCCCGAGCGAATCATTGAAGCAAAAAGTGACGGCAGAAGTGAAAGCGATTCCAAAAGTAAGACGCATTCATAACGAATTGGCGATTGCTGCGCCAAGCGCCTTACCATCACGTAGCAGTGATGCCTGGATTACGTCAAAAATCAAAGCGAAAATGACCACTGATGAAAACACCGATCCTTTCCACGTTAAAGTTGTGACGGAACGCGGCGTAGTTTATCTGATGGGAATGGTTAGCCATGCTGAAGCAGACCAAGCAGTGAATATTGTCAGAAACTCTGCTGGCGTTCAACGTGTGGTTAAGATATTTGAATACACAGATTAAACTGATTCGAGCAGTCAAAAAAAGGGCTCTTTACGAGCCCTTTTTTTATCAGAATGGTTTAACCACAACCAGAATGACAATAGCAATCAATGCCAGAACAGGTAGCTCATTAAACCAACGGTAATAGGTATGGCTACGCTCATTTTTATCTGCAGCAAACTTTCTCACCATTGAGCCACAGATTCCATGATAAGCAAATAGCAGTAATACCAAAGTCAGTTTGGCATGCAACCAGCCCATTGATGCAATTTGGTCGAGTGGATAATAACTGACAAGCCAGATACCAAATATGAGAGTCAAAAGTGCGCTGGGCGTCATGATGCCACGGTAAAGTTTTCGCTCCATAATCTTAAAGCGGTCTTTGCCAGCTTGATCCTCTGTCATTGCATGGTACACAAACAAACGTGGCAAATAGAACATCGCCGAAAACCATGTCACCACAAAAATAATATGAAGTGCCTTTACCCAAAGCATGGAGTATTCCTCTTACAAAAACAATGATAGTATCAGTTTATAAATAAGGGGGTAGTTATGACCGATTCAACCGCTCAGGATAGACGCCGATTCAGCCGTATACCATTTGATGCTGTCGCCCATATCAATACCGAAAATGGCGATTTGTTTCTTAATTGCCAAATCATTGATATTTCATTAAAAGGTCTTTTAGTTCATAAACCAGGACAATGGCAATCTGCGATTGGTGATAAATGCCGTTTAGATTTATTGCTGGATAACGCACAAGTCATTATCGAAATGGAGACCGTTGTTGCCCATATTGATGATGAGCAGATAGGCTTTGATTGTGAACATATTGGTTTGGATAGCATTACTCATTTGAAACGTTTGATAGAGCTCAATCTGGGTGATGAAGCCATTCTGCATCGTGAATTATCAGCCTTGATAGATGAGCATTAAGACGTCATATCCCGAAGAATGCTAATCACTTCTGAAAGATGCTTGACTGCATGAACTTTCATTCCTTTTAAGCCTTTTCTTGGTGCATTCGCTGCCGGAACAACAGCATGAGTAAAACCGTGCTTATTCGCATCTTTGATGCGCTCTTCACCAGCTTGCACTGGACGAATTTCACCCGTCAGGCCAACCTCACCAAACAATACCCAGTCTCTCGGTAAAGGTTTGTTTCTCAGGCTAGAAATAATCGCCGCTAACACCGCTAAATCTGCCCCTGTTTCACTCAATTTCACGCCACCAACAACATTAATAAACACATCCTGATCATGACAAGTAATGCCACCATGCCGATGCAAAATAGCCAACAACATGGCTAAGCGATTTTGCTCAAGCCCTACTGTCACCCGCCTCGGATTTCCAAGCGGACTGCTATCTACTAAGGCTTGTACTTCAACGAGCATTGGCCGACTACCTTCTCGTATCACTGTGACAATACTGCCTGGTACCGACTCCTCACCCCGAGACAGGAAAATGGCCGACGGGTTACTCACTTCTTTGAGTCCCAGTTCCGTCATACCAAATACACCGAGCTCATTGACTGCACCAAAACGATTTTTTACGGCACGGAGAATTCGAAATCGCGTTGAGGTGTCTCCTTCAAAATACAGTACCGTGTCGACCATGTGCTCAAGTACCCGAGGTCCGGCTAATGCACCTTGTTTTGTCACGTGACCAACGAGAATCATTGTCGTACCACTAGATTTCGCAAACCGAACCAGCTGTGCAGCACTTTCACGCACCTGTGCCACAGTTCCAGGTGCCGACTGTAATAACTCGGTGAACACGGTTTGAATAGAATCAATCACCATCACCTGAGGTTTACGGTTTTTAGCTACCTGAATCATCTGTTCTGCGTGAGTTTCAGCTAATAGATCGACCGGTGCCTGCTCTAACTGTAAACGCTCAGCACGTAGCCTGATTTGCTGTAGGGATTCTTCGCCACTGATATAGAGAGGACTGATACCACTGCTGTCAGCCATCGTCGCCATGGCTTGCAATAATAGTGTCGACTTACCAATCCCGGGATCACCACCAATTAAGACGACTGAACCGGTGACTAATCCACCGCCGAGCACACGATCAAGTTCTGGTAAACCTGTAGTCCAACGTACAGCCTGTTCTGATGTGACGTCTCCCAGCGCCTGCACTTCACTTTTTTGCTCACCAGCATAGCCTGAATGCTTACTGATTGTGGCTTGTGCGGTTGAAGACGCACTGGA
>NZ_DIAC01000026.1:22687-34149 GCF_002414625.1 Methylophaga sp. UBA5088
ATCTCTTCTTCCAGACTATTCCACGCTCCACAGTCAGAGCATCGTCTCGCCCACTGTGGTGTTTGCGCGCCACACTCTTTGCAAACATAGACCTTTTTGACTTTAGCCATCTTTCACATCCCTGTTAACGCGTTTACTCAAGACAGTGACGAGTTCATAAGGAATGGTGCCAGCATAGTTGGCAATCTCTTCCACCATCAACTCTGAACGTCCCCATAACAACACTTCATCACCGACATTTGCCTGAATACAATCCGTCAGATTGATACAAATCGTATCCATGGAAATACGTCCAATCACCGGACAGCGTTGACCTTGAATAACCACTTCAGACTGGTTAGACAAATGACGACTATAACCATCACCATATCCAATACTGGCGACACCAATGCGGGAAGGTTGCTTCGCCGTCCAGTCGCCACCATAACCAACCTGTTCACCTGTATTGAGGTCATAAGTTGAAATCAACCGTGTGGTTAACTGCATCACTGGCAGTAAGCCATGTTCAGCAGACGTCGTTTCTGCAAATGGAGAAATACCATACAACATTAAACCGGGACGAACCCAGTCCAAGTGTGACTCGGGATATGCTAACACTGCAGCAGAATTAGACAAACACACTGGCAAGCCCGTTTTTTCTTTCAGACTGAGCATGTGTTCAAGTTGATGTTGATTACGGATGTCACCAACAAGATCAGAGTTTGCAAAATGACTCATCAAGCCGAGCTCATGGTTCATATTGCCTGACGCATGTAAACCACTGATGATTGCCTCAACCTGTTCGGGTCGAATACCAAGACGATGCATACCACTATCAACCATAATCCAGTTAAATTTTAATGGCTGACTCAATGTCATTGACTTCAATACATCGACCTGAGAACTCAGATGTATCACTGGCGATATACTTAACTGTGCTGCAAGCTGAAAATCATCAGCCGTATTTACACCTTCAAGAATAACTATTGGAAGTGTCACACCTTGCTGTCGAAGTGATACAGCTTCTGACAGTCTGGCAACAGCAAAGGCATCACTCTGCTTGAGCGCTTCTGCTACAGTAATGACGCCATGTCCATACGCATCAGCTTTGATAACAGACATCACCTTACTGTTTGCAGCCGATTGCTTCGCGCGTGCAAGGTTATGCTGTAAAGCTGGAACAGAAATAGTTGCCGAGGGGAAAGTCAATGCTACTCCTCGCCGTAGCTCGGGTAATTATCCTGATCATCGTAGTAACTTGGGGCAAAATTCTCAAAGCGTGTGTATTTGCCCTGGAATGTCAGCGCCACGGTACCGATTGGGCCATTACGCTGTTTACCAATAATAATTTCGGCCTTACCTTTATCAGGCGAATCCGAATTGTAAACTTCATCACGATAAATGAAGACAATAAGATCGGCATCCTGCTCGATCGCACCCGACTCACGTAAATCCGACATGACTGGACGTTTATTCGGACGTTGTTCCAGGCTTCGGTTCAACTGTGATAAAGCAATTACCGGTACTTCAAGCTCTTTACCTAAGGCTTTCAAAGATCGTGATATTTCAGAAATCTCGGTTGCTCTATTTTCAGTCGCTTTACCAGCATTACCCTGCATTAATTGCAGATAGTCAATCACGATTAGACTCAAACCATGCTCACGTTTGAGACGTCTGGCTCGTGCACGCAACTCAGTCGGGCTCAATGCCGGGGTATCATCAATGAACAGAGGGGCTTCATTCAACAGGGCAATGGCAGATGTCAAACGCGGCCAATCATCGTCATTTAACTTACCGGTACGTAATCGATGCTGGTCAATTCTGCCCAGAGAAGACAACATACGCATGGCCAATGCATCAGCAGGCATCTCCATACTAAAAACGGCGACCGGTTGTTTACTATGTATGGCACCATTTTCAGCGATATTCATGGCGAAGGTAGTTTTACCCATGGATGGTCGGCCGGCCACAATTACCAAATCCGCTGGTTGCAAACCTGAGGTTTGTTCATCAAAGTCAAGGAATCCGGTCGGGAGACCGGTGATTGCACTATCTTGCTCAAATAAGCTATCAATTCTATCAACAACCTTACTCAAGACATCTTTCACCTGAATAAAGCCGCCACCACGTTTTGCGCCTTTTTCAGCAATTTCAAACACATGACGCTCAGCAATATCGAGCATGTCTTCTTTGCTCATGCCTTCAGGCTTAAACGCCATATTGGCAATGCTGTTACCGACTTTGATTAATTGACGAAGGATTGCGCGTTCGCGAACGATTTCAGCATACGCGGCAATATTGGCAGCACTTGGGGTATTACGAGCCAGCATGCCAAGGTAAGCGAGTTCACCGACCTGATCCAGCTCACCACGTTTATCATGCCACTCAGCCAGTGTAATCACATCAACCGGTTGTGACTGCTCCATTAACTGTGCAATTGCCCGATAGATTAACTGATGGTCATGACGATAGAAATCTTGCTCAACAAGAAGATCCGCCACTTGTTCCCAGGCAGAGTTATCGAGCATTAATCCGCCAAGCACTGACTGCTCAGCTTCGATTGAATGAGGCGGCACTTTCAGTGCTTCTGTGGCAGAATCCTTAAATGAATCAAAATAATTTAAGTCTTCCACAGTGTTAATAGCCTCTAATTAACTAAGAAACAATTCTCATAAACGAGATGATGACAATAAAAAATGGAGGCTAGGCAGCAAGCTCAGCCTCCATATTTTTTATTACGCTTCTTCTTGAGCTTTAGCAATCGCTTCAGCTTCTTCCAAAGCTGCTTCTCTTGCTTTTTTCGCTTCTTCCGCTTCTGCTTTTGCTTGCAGTTCAGCTTCTGAGCTTACATTGACTTTAACCACTTCAATCACATCTGCATGCAATTGAATGTCAATGTTGTATTCGCCTGTATGACGTAATGGACCTGTCGGTAAACGAACTTCATTACGGTCAATATCCGCACCAGCAGCATTTAATGCATCAGCAATATCTGCAGCGGTAATTGAACCGAATAATTTACCCTCAACACCAGCGTTAGCCATGATATCAAGAGAACCGGCAGCCACTAATTTTGCTTTACGCGCTTCAGCTTCAGCTAATACTTTCGCTGCTGCAGCTTCGAGATCTGCACGACGTGCTTCAAACTTTTCTCTGTTTTGCTTAGTTGCAGGTAACGCTTTACCTTTAGGTACTAAGAAGTTACGTCCGAAACCAGACTTAACACTCACTTCATCGCCCAGATTACCAAGCTTTTGAACTTTTTCTAGCAATATAACTTGCATCGTTCTACCCTCATACGCAATCAGATGATTGCTTATTCAAATACCCGTACCACTCTTTTCAGAGCGAGCACGTAAATTAAACCACTGATCTATTACACCAAGACTAGCTAGTATCATTACCATTTGTGGCAACATAATCACAAGCAAAACATAGATTGTAATCAACCACGCTTTACTTTTTTGTTTTATCGTCACAATAGCATGCACGATAGCCAATCCCTGGATACCAAACACCACCAGCATCACAGGCAAGCAATCCATTAGCCAAGGCACATAACGACCAAAAGTAGTTAATGCCATAGCCATGAGTACTGCTGTAAAAACAGCAGGTGCTTTACCCAAACGCAACTGTTTAAACTCTGCGCCAAAGGCACCTGGATTATAAAGCTGAGACTGCCAGGCCCGACCGATGATAATGCCTAAAATTGCATTCAGACAGACGCCTGCCGCGACTAGTCCCGTCATCAAGCCCGATAATCGTATGCTTACTTGTTCAGTCTGCATAGCATTTAACTGCCAGCTGGGCTGTTGACTTAAATTGTCAATAAATGGCCTCAACATTTGCTGCCACCATGAGGTGGTATCAGGGATAAACAGATGCATCATTAGTACAACTAAAATGCCCAGTCCACTTGCCGTCAAAAGTGACAGCGCAAATGAACGTGTGTACCCCAGAACCAGTGTTACAAGATAAACAGGTAACCAACTGGTCAGCAAAACTAAAGCTGCAACCCATAATTGCCCGACCAAAAATCCAGCCAAAAGAGCAAAAACAACCAGTGTTGCCAAGATGACCCTCACACCTTCGCGTGGGCCCATTCTCAATGTTGTTAACGAAATCACCCCACTCGATAAATAATTCAGAGGAGGAAATATAATCGCTAACGCAGACAATACCGCTGTCGTTGCCGCCGCTTTCCAGCGGCCTTGCATGGCATAGGAGGCAATAGCTTTAAACAGCATAGCTGATATGTTTAGTTGCTTAGATCAAGACAATTATTTATGCATGTCGCAGTATGGCAACAATGCTAGGAAACGCGCACGCTTCACACAAGTTGAAAGCTGACGCTGGTAGCGCGCTTTAGTACCTGTGATACGGCTTGGTACGATTTTTCCGGTTTCTGTGATGTAATTTTTTAACAGATTTACATCTTTATAATCGATTTGTTTAATGCCTTCGGCAGTAAAGCGACAAAATTTTCTACGTCTAAAAAAACGTGCCATTATAAATTCTCCTAAAAGTCTGTAGCAGTATTAAGCTGATTTTTTCTCGTCTTCTTTTTGCATCATAGGTGAAGCTTCAGTAACGGCTTCTTCCATGTTAACAACAAGATGACGAATCACAGCGTCGTTGAAACGGAATGCAGTTGTCACTTCATTCAGTTGTTCAACACCACATTCAACATTCATAAGAACATAATGCGCTTTGTGTACTTTATTGATTGGATAAGCAAGTTGACGGCGACCCCAATCTTCTAAACGATGGACTTGACCACCTTCGCTTGTCAGTGTTTGGGTATAGCGCTCGATCATGCCAGGCACTTGTTCACTCTGATCAGGGTGGACCAGAAACACGATTTCGTAATGTCTCATTTGAGCTCCTCACGGTTTAAACAGCTTTATGGTCTGTGCCACAAAGCAAGGAGTTTTGCTTCTCTGAAAAATCAGAATTAAAAGCAATCGAACATTTTACTTGAATTCAGATACTTATCACAAGCCACGTTGACGAAATGCTTCGAATAAACAGACACCAGCTGCCACTGAGACATTGAGACTTTCCGCTTCACCCTGCATAGGAATGAAGACCACCTCATCGCAGTTTTCACGAGTTAGGCGACGAATTCCCTTACCTTCCGCGCCAAGCACAATGGCCATAGGTCCTGTTAGTTTTGTTTGATAAAGACTGGTCTCACTCTCACCTGAAGTTCCTACCAGCCACACACCTCTTTGCTGAAGCTCATGCATCAACCGCGCAATATTGGTGACCTGAACAAAAGGTAAGCGCTCAGCTGACCCACTGGAAATTTTTATCGCTGTTGCTGTTAAGCCTGATGCTCGGTCTTTAGGTGCAATAACTGCGTGCGCACCCGAGGCTTCGGCTGTGCGCAGACAGGCACCGAGATTATGCGGGTCTTGCACACCATCAAGAATCAGCAACAATGGTGGTTCATCGAGATTATCGAGTAAGTCGAATAAACCTTTTTCATCCAGACTGTCTAAGGGTCGGCACTTTGCCACACACCCTTGATGCTGCACATCCGGTGCGAGTTTTTCGAGTGTTTCACGTTCAGAATGATGAACAACGACGCCCTGCTCCTGCGCAGCATTCAGAACATTCTCAACACGACTATCGTGACGTTCGGCAGCAAGCCATATTTCCTTAACTCGGCTGACAGGCACGTCAAGTGCGGCCTGCACAGCATGCAGGCCAAAAATGATATCCGGATCAATCGGGGCGTGATGTGCCGTTTTATTTTTACGGCGTTTGATAGGCTTCAGACTCTTGTCCTTCAATAACGGGTTTAACGAATAGTTCAACACGACGATTTAATTGCCGTCCAGCTTCCGTGTCATTTGTTGCTCGCGGCTCACTTTCGCCCTTGCCGATAGCAAATAAACGATCGGAAGACACGCCTTCCGCTGATAAATAATCAACAACAGACTGCGCTCTTCGCTCTGATAGTTTCATATTGTAACTTTCTGAACCGACGCTGTCTGTATGGCCTACGACATGAATAATGGTATTCGGATATCGCTGTAAGATGTCCGCCACTTTATTCAATGTCGGCGTAAATGCTGACTTCAATGAGGCACTGTCAAAATCAAATGAGACTTCGCTAGAAATATCAATTTTGAGGGTTTCGTTTTCTAATTGCTGAATTTTCAACTCATTGCGAGCTTGCTCATCAGCTAATGCTGCTTCCATTTCCTTCTGCTGTTTATCCATGTAATAACCCACACCTCCACCAGCTAATGCACCCACGGCAGCACCTGCTAACACACCACCTGTACCGTCATCTACCGCATAGCCTAATAATGCACCTGCGGCAGCACCTACAGCGGCACCTGTTTTTGTTTTTTGATTAGGGTCATTGGCAGCACAACCACTGAGAGTTGCCGCTATGAGTGAGGCCAATACAATTTTTTTCATCTCATTTTCTCCTAGAGAATTTTATGGATTTCTAGACCGTAGACCGGTTGCTGATTATACTTGTTCCGATAGTTTCAATCTTTACAGGTAGCAAATGGGTACTGAATTTATTCCTATCAATATCGCTATTTTGACAATATCCGATACACGAACGAAAGACAATGATGCCTCTGGTGACGTGTTGCAAGATAAGGCCACTGCCGATGGCCACAATGTCAGCTACAGAGATATCGTGGCCGATGATACTTATCGCATAAGAGCTGTTATTTCGCAGTGGTTAGTTAATGATGATATCGACGCCATCATCACGACAGGCGGCACCGGTCTTACAGGACGAGATGGTACGCCAGAGGCCGTGAAAGTTTTGTTTGATAAAGAGATTGAAGGCTTTGGTGAATTATTTCGTGCACGTTCGTATGATGTTATCAAAACATCTACAGTACAGAGTCGAGCTATTGCCGGTTTAGCTAATGGGAAATTTATTTTTTGCCTGCCTGGCTCCAAAGGGGCCTGCATAACAGGTTGGGATGAGATTCTCCACGATCAGTTAAATGCCAGCCATAAACCATGTAACTTTATCGACCTGATACCTCGTCTATTAGAAAAATAATGATAGTCATCCAATACACAACGGCTGG
The DNA here is from genome assembly GCF_002414625.1 of Methylophaga sp. UBA5088. Classification (NCBI taxonomy): domain Bacteria; kingdom Pseudomonadati; phylum Pseudomonadota; class Gammaproteobacteria; order Thiotrichales; family Piscirickettsiaceae; genus Methylophaga; species Methylophaga sp. UBA5088. The sequence goes on from NZ_DIAC01000026.1 coordinate 29,740, forward strand.
ATGTCATTTATGTGAACAAGCTTTAGCGCTGCTGGAAGAAACATCCAAAATAAATGACATCAACATCAAGCTTGTTGAAATTGGTGATGATGATAATTTGGTCAACCAGTTCGGTGTGCATATACCTGTTGTCGAGTTTCCTGATCAGCAACGACTATACTGGCCGTTTGATCTGACTGAGCTTAACCAGAAAATTCAAGAACAATCATCTTCTTACACGTAAACTTCACATCGATAAAATTAAGCTCAGATAAGATTATTATCGGAGCTGATAATGCCAGTGAAACTCATAACCATCGTGTTCGTCCTCAGTGCTTTGTTGACTAATATGGCGACTGCAGGTCAATATCCAAAAGCACCGGGTGTTCGTTATGATGTCGGTGGATATAAACTGCACATGCTCTGTAAAGGCAAAGGCGTTCCCACTGTTCTTATCGATACCGGATTGGGAGACGACTCAACTGCCTGGTTCGATATTCAAAACGATATGGCCAAAACCACTCAAACCTGTGTTTACGATAGAGCAGGCTACGGCTGGAGTGATACAGGCCCTCAACCTCGCACCAGTGTAAGAATCGCTAATGAGTTAGAGCTCTTGGTCAACAAAGCTAATCTGCAAGGTCCGTTTATCCTGGTTGGCCATTCATTTGGTGGATATAATATGCGGGTGTTTGCAGCCAATAATCCTGACAACGTTAGTGGTATAGTGCTTGTCGATGCCTCTCATGAAAACCAATACGAACAACTCAATATTAAATTGCCGCAAAACTACGACCGAAAGAGAAACATCATCATCCTGCCAAAACCATCCAGTGATCTGCTCACGGCTGAGCAGTCGATGCTGAAAGAACGAGCCATAAATGCAGCACGAACCGAAATTTCCTCACTTTACCAAAGTGCGTTGCAAGTCAAGCATCTCGAGCATCTGCCAGATGTGCCTTTGGTTGTCATCAGTCGCGGTCAAAGCGAATGGCAAGGCCAAAAGGATGGTGAAAGTCGCGAAAAGATCTGGGTCCACCTGCAACAGGAGTTATGGAAGTTAACGCCTCACAGCCAGCACCTGTTTGCGTTTCAGAGCGGACATGATATTCACCTTCATCAACCTGAGATTATCACAAGTGCGATTGTCGATATGGTATCAACCAGTCAGGTTATGCATTGAAGAGTAAACTGGCTATACTGTGTTCCTTTTCTAAAGACACAGCATGACAATTCAGTTTGTAAATACACAAGCCGGTCTTGAAACACTTTGCCAACAGCTAGCCGACAGCGACTGGCTTGCCGTTGATACCGAATTCCATCGCGAAAAGACCTACTTTCCACAACTTTGCTTAATCCAAGTGGCGAATCATGATGTTATCGCCTGTGTGGATCCACTAGCAATTGAAGACCTCTCACCGTTAATGGCATTGTTTTACTCTGATGACATGACCATTGTTTTTCATGCGGCAAGACAGGATTTAGAATTATTTTTCTTGATGCAGAATGCACTTCCACCAAAAGTGTTTGATACACAACTCGCTGCAACGGTTCTCGGCTATGGTGATCAAATTGGTTATGGCAATTTGGTTAAACAATGTCTAGGCGTTGAACTCGATAAAGGTCAAGCCAGAACAGACTGGCGACAACGGCCTCTTTCTGAGGCCCAAGTAGAATATGCTGCTGATGACGTTCGCTATCTTCGACAAGTTTATTTACAACTCCTTGATGAGCTTAATAGAACAGGTCGTGTGGAGTGGTTAAGTGATGACTTTGCGGCATTAACTGCAATAGAAACCTATCAGGAAGATCCACAACAAAGCTGGCTAAGGGTGAAAGGTGCTGGCAGATTAAAAAGTCAGCAACTTGTCATACTGCAAGAACTTGGCGCTTGGCGTGAGAAACGAGCCATTGAGCTTGATTTACCTCGTCGCTGGATTTTGAAAGATGATGTGATGCTGGACTTAGCTCGCTTCACACCAATGACGCTCGATGCAATGAAAAAAATTCGTGGCCTAGAAGCGCGTGATATAGACCGGTATGGCAACACCATCATCAAAGTCATCACCGCAGCAAAAGATATTCCGAAAGAAAAGTGGCCTGTATTGAAACGACCTTCAGCGCTTAGTAATCAGCAAGAAGCACTGATTGATGCGTTGATGGCATTATTAAGAAAAAGTTGTGATGAACAATCCATCACCCCTTCTGCAGTGGCTACACGTAAAGATATTGAATCATTGGTGCGGGGCCAGGATTGTGCTTTATTACATGGCTGGCGCTATAAAATTATTGGGCATACCTTGCAAGCATTCATGCGAGGAAAAATCAGTATTCAGGCCCACCCTACCCATCTAGAAATAAAGGAAAGTTAAGTTATGTCAGTGCTTATTTGTGGCTCATTCGCTTTCGACAATATTATGGTTTTTCCTGATAAGTTTAAAAACCACATATTGCCGGACAAAGTGCACATGTTAAATGTGGCCTTTCTGGTGCCAGAGTTACGTCGTGAGTTTGGTGGCTGTGCTGGTAATATTGCCTATAACCTGAAACTACTTGGTGACAACCCTGTGCCAATGGGTACGGTAGGAACTGACTTTGCGCCATATGCAGAATGGATGGATGCGAAAAATATTAAACGTGATCATGTCCATGTTAAACAAGGTCATTACACGGCTCAGGCTTTTATCACGACAGATCAGGATGACAATCAGATTACAGCCTTCCACCCAGGCGCGATGAACTTGGCTCACGAAACGACTATTAGTGAAGCAAAAGATATTAAACTGGCTATTATTGCCCCTGATGGTCGTGACGGCATGATCCAACATGCTGAACAATTAAAAGCCGCTGGAATCCCATTTATCTTCGATCCAGGTCAAGGCTTACCGATGTTTAATGGTGATGAATTAATGGCCTTTGCAGAACAAGCCAGTTATATCGCTCTTAATGATTATGAAGCGCAGTTATTCATGGACCGCACAGGACTGCCAGAAGAAGAAATCGCTCGTCATGTTGAAGCATTGATTATCACACGTGGTGCTGAGGGCTCATATATCTATACTGAAGGTAAGCGAATAGAGATTGCCTGCCAAAAAGCTGCCCAGGTGGTTGACCCAACCGGTTGTGGAGATGCATATCGTGCTGGTCTATTACACGGCATTTTGCATGGAAAAGACTGGGAAGAGACAGGCAGAATCGCTTCGACGCTAGGCGCGTTAAAAATCGCTCATCATGGTACACAAAACCACCAGATTGATGCCGCCTCTATTCTATAAAGCAGCAATATTGATGATCGTCGGGTTAGAAAAAGTACGCTATCAGCTGAAGTACCAACAAAGCATATAACCCGGCGATAACATCATCTAGCATCACTCCAAAACCACCATGTAGTTTTTTATCAGCCAGGCTCACTGGCCAGGGTTTCAAAATATCAAACAGCCGAAACAGCACAAAACCCAATACAATCCATAACCAGCCACTGGGCGCGGCGAGCATGGTAATTAAATATCCCACGATCTCATCCCACACAATGGCAGAAGGATCATCTTGCTGTAACCAGTCGACCGTTTTTTGACAAAACCAGACGCCAAGAACGAAGAGCAAGGCGGTCAATAGAAGATAGCTAATAATAGGTAAAGGTTGCATCAGGTAAAAAACCGGAATAGCGGCTAGCGTACCAAAGGTACCCGGTGCCTTTGGAGCCAAGCCAGAACCAAACCCATACGCTAAAAATGCCGTTGGTCTTTTTAATAATTGTGTGAAGGTGACTTTAGACAAAATGGTCATACCCTTTGCTTGTGATATCTAACACTGATGGTTGTCCCTGTTCATCTAAGAGAACAATTTTTTGTTCTTCCGTAATTTCACCAATCTGTTGAATATCTAAATTTAGTGTTTCAAGTGCCTGGACGTGCTCTGCAGGAACCGTAAAACAAAGTTCATAATCATCTCCGGAACTCATCGCTAATTGCCAAGCCTTGGCTTTATCCAGTTTCTGCAGACTAGGTGATAATGGTATGTTGTCTAGGTAAATTCTTGCGCCTTTGACACTGGCTTCAAGAATATGGCCAAGATCAGCTAATAACCCATCAGAAATATCAATGGCAGCATTTACAAACGGCTGAATTTCTCGGGAGATGTTTACTTGAGGTATGGGTTGCTCCAGCCGTTTATTTAAAAAAGACCAATCTTCCTCAGATAACTCCTCAGGCTGCCATGATGCTAAACGTTTCTGCAAAGCAGCTCCCGCATCACCAAGCGTACCAGTGACATAGATTTTATCGGCTGATTTAGCATGATTACGCTGAAGCTGAGCCCCTTTTTTCACCTGACCATGCACTTGAATGCTAATAGTCAACGGACCTTTTGTGGTGTCACCGCCAACAAGCTGAATATTATATTGGTCGGCTAACTCCGCCATGCCTGACGCAA
>NZ_DIAC01000026.1:34256-35427 GCF_002414625.1 Methylophaga sp. UBA5088
TCAAAGGCTGATAACCACTTTTCATCAAGTGAAGGTATCGTTAATGCTAATGTAAACCAGGCTGGTGTAGCGCCCATGGCGGCCAGATCGCTTAACCCCACCGCCAATGATTTATGGCCTAGCGTGTGAGGATCTACATCCGGGAAAAAATGAATACCGGAAACAAGCGTATCAATTGAAATAGCTATATCGCTATCTGCAGGACATGACAACACAGCACAATCATCACCAATATCCACAATCACGTCTTGACGTTTTTGTGTTGCATCAGCAAAAAACTGTTGTATCAGTGAAAACTCAGTTAAAGCCACACAGAAAACCTTTTAATCATCAGGCAAGCATCGTCGACACCTGCCCAGTATGACTTATTTCTTTTGACGTGCAGCTTTCGCTGCTTGGTGCTCATGAGAGCGTAATCGAGCGCCCATCTTATCTAAGACGCCGTTGACGTATTTATGACCTTGCTCACCACCGAAAGACTTGGCTAATTCGACCGCTTCATTCAGCACGACACGGTATGGTATTTCTGGTAGATGCATAAATTCAAATACGGCGAGACGAAGCACGGAGACTTCTACCGGATCAATCTTTGCCAAATCACGGTCGATGACTTGTGTCAGTTCTTCATCAATTTCATTTTGATATTTGATCGTGCCGTCGACCAATGTCACAAAATATTTTTTATCAATTTTGTCAGCATATTCTGCAGTGACAAACTCAAGTGTGTCTTTTTGTGGTGCTTCACCATTGACTTGAGCTTGATAGAGCGCTTGTACAGCAGCTCGGCGTGCTTTTGTTCTGGGTAATCCAGTGGCCATTTATTTGCCAGCCTCAATTTGTTTTATAGACTTAACCATTTCATCACTCCCATGGCTGCTTAAGACCGTTATATCCAAACAGATTGAACTGTTTCGGTCAGTTTTCGATCAAATTTCTAATAGCTGTATTGCAACTGCCAGCGTTTATTCTCCCACACCGTTTTAAAACAGCGATGTAGATAGTGACATGACTATTATTTTACAAGCCTGAATTTAATCAATATGAAATATATTGTACTCATTTTCCGTCAATCATGGCGAACCATAACTCACAACCAGCGTTTACGTTTTTTGTCTGACTTTTTTGGAAAAGGTAAACCACCAGCATCTGCTTCAACCGTTACCCATTCATT
>NZ_DIAC01000026.1:35505-35878 GCF_002414625.1 Methylophaga sp. UBA5088
CTTCAACCGTTACCCATTCATAGGGTTCTTGATCAATCCGCACCGCTGTCAATGTTTCGCCCCACACCGCACCACTGTCTAATGAAAACACATTACCGTAACGACCAACGCCCAAAGTAGACCAGTGCCCAAACACGACTCTGTCGTTGGCCGTCATTCTATTGGGCATTTCAAACCAGGGACGTTGGTGTAATGGTTTATCTTCAGGCGCCCCTTTGAACTTAAGTGCAATTCGACCATCTTCATGGCAGTAACGCAGACGGGTAAAGCAATTAGTGATAAAACGAAGTCGATCCCAGCCTTTCAGCTCAGGCGTCCATCGTTTAGGTTTATTACCATACATATGCTGAAAGAAATCACGCCAATTATCCCC
>NZ_DIAC01000026.1:36043-36575 GCF_002414625.1 Methylophaga sp. UBA5088
CTTAAAACCGCTTCGACTTCTTCGGATCGTTGCTGTGATTCTTGCACTGACCACTCTGCAGGTATTCCTGCATGTACCATACTGAAATCTAGGATGGGATCGTGATAAAACAAAGGTTGTTGTCTTAACCAGGTAATGAGCTCTTCTCTGTCAGGTGCAGAGAGAACTTGCTCAATCGTATCCAAATGATGTTGATATTCAACGACACCTGCAGCATTAGCCAGTAAATGTAGATCGTGGTTGCCTAATACGGATATACAACTATTACCTAACTGCTTTGCTAACCTTAATACTTCTGCTGACTTAGGGCCTCGATTCACCAAATCACCAGCCAGCCAAATTTGATCAAGGGCTGGATCGAACTGAACTCGATCCAGCATTTTTACTAACTCATCGTAACAACCTTGAACATCACCTATTGCATATACAGCCATACAGACGTGTGCTTGTGTCTAACGACGGCGATAAAGTGGTTCAGGACGAAGTACCGTTGCCTGGTAACTTTCGCTGAAGTCATCAAAAGCCTTCAAGG
>NZ_DIAC01000026.1:36716-37048 GCF_002414625.1 Methylophaga sp. UBA5088
GAAGTCATCAAAAGCCTTCAAGGCTTTGTCGATACGGTTGGGATTGGCAAGCTCAAAGCTGTTAATTCCACACTGTGACATATAGAACAACTGGTCATATAACACATCACCTTGAGCACGTATCTCAGCTTTAAAGCCATAACGTTCACGTAACAGTCTCGCAAATGAGTAACAACGCCCATCAGTGAATGCAGGAAACACGAGAACGATCAAGGAGAAATGAATTAAATCTGGCACCACTTCTTCCAGAGGATCATCACCGCTCAGACGAAGGCCTAATTCACCTTCATGTTTCACCAGTGTTTCATGTTGTTCCTGCCACCGGGCTAAAG
>NZ_DIAC01000026.1:37212-40842 GCF_002414625.1 Methylophaga sp. UBA5088
CCTGCCACCGGGCTAAAGAAACGGTAATATTGCCAGCAATCAGATCTGAATCATCATCCAGATGTGTCCAATTATCTTCGATGATTTCACGATCTTTAATTATCTGCATATACACGCTCCTTAAATGGATCAATACCTAAACGACGAACTGTGGCCAGGAATGACTCATCTTCATGGCGTAAATCGACATAGGCATCTAATAAATGACCAACGGTGTCGACTACGTCCTCTTTAGGTATCGCCTTACCTAGACGCTCTCCAAGAGAGGCATCTGCCTCAGAGCTACCGCCAAGTGTGAATTGGTACCATTCTTCACCTTTCTTATCGACACCCAGAATACCGATGTGACCTACACTCTGGTGAGCACAACCGTTCATGCAGCCTGAAAACTTGATCTTGATATCACCTAAGTCATAAAGATAGTCAAGATCACCAAACCGTTCCGCAATCTGTTTAGACAGAGGAATAGATTTAGCATTAGCCAGACCACAATAATCCAGTCCAGGACAGCAAATAATATCGGTTAATGTATTCACATTTGGTGTAGCCAGGTTGTCAGCCTCAAGTCTCAACCATAAGGCATATAAATCAGCCTGCTTCACATCCGCAAACACCAGGTTTTGAGTGTGCGTTGAACGCACTTCACCTAAGCTGAACTCATCAGCCAGATCAGCAATGACATCAAGCTGATCAGAGGTCACATCCCCCGGCGCAACACCTGGCGCTTTAAGTGATACATAAACCGCACGATAACCGGGCTGTTTATGAGCAAACGTATTCTGTTTCGCCCAGCGTGCAAAAGCATTATCTTCAGCCAAGGCTTTATCAAAACTGTCATCCGCTGCTGCATCAGCATCGTATTCAGGCTCTGTGAAATACGCTTTCACACGATCAATTTCTTTTTGATCTAAAACGAGTTGATCACGAATTTGTACCCATTCAGCTTCAACCAGTTCACGGATATGATTGATACCGTGCTCACGAACCGTGATTTTAATACGTGCTTTGTATTTGTTATCACGACGACCCAGGCGGTTATAAACACGCAGAATCGCTTCCAGATAGGAGAGCAAATCCTTTTTCTCAAGGAAAGGTCTGATTTGTTGACCAATGATTGGCGTACGACCTAAACCACCACCGACAAGCACTTCAAAACCGACTTCACCTTCGTGATTTTTAACCAGATGTAAGCCGATATCATGCAATTTAGTGGCTGCACGGTCTTCTTCAGAACCAATAACGGCAATTTTGAACTTACGTGGTAGATAGGCAAACTCAGGGTGGAAGGTTGACCATTGGCGAATAATTTCAGCCCACGGGCGTGGATCTTCTATTTCATTGGCATTGATACCTGCAAACTGATCAGAGGTCGTATTACGAATGCAGTTACCACTACTTTGAATAGCGTGCATTTGTACAGTGGCCAGTTCAGCAAGAATATCTGGCACATCCTCTAACTTCGGCCAGTTCATTTGGAAATTCTGGCGCGTCGTGAAATGCACAAACCCTTTATCGTAACGGCGTGAAACGTCTGCAATTTTACGAACTTGTTGTGAAGACATCAGTCCATAAGGAATGGCAACACGTAACATGGGTGCATGTATTTGGATATACAGCCCGTTCATCAGTCGTAAAGGACGGAACTGTTCTTCAGTCAGCTCACCCGCCAAGAAACGACGTGTTTGATCACGGTACTGCTCTACCCGCTGCTCAACCATCGTTTGATCATACTTATCGTATTGATACATTTAAGCTCTCTAAACTCTAAATACCGGACCCGCTATTATAACCGCCGCGGTATATAACAGGAAATTATAAATACCAATATCTATATTGATAAATTCATTAATACCGCGTCATTACTATCATTTAATGCAACCATGAAATATACGGTTATTGTGTGGCATTGTTGATGACTTTTTCATTGTGCGCGTCATTTTCAGTATTCCATTTGATTTCATCTTGAGACTTCTAGTCAGATGCTTAAGTGTTATCAGAGTGGGCTCTTTGTCATTGATAAAAATCGTTATACTGACGCATTTATCGCTAAACAGGGTTCTTGGCATGTCTAAAGCAAGCCGACAAAAACAGCGTTTATGGCTGGTTATCGCTTTCGGTTTTTTAATTTGGGGGGCCAGTCATTATCAGCCTCACCAGCAAAACGTTAATAAAGTTGATACAGCATCGATCTCATCACTTTATCAACAACAGAAAAGTGACGTTTTAGTTGAAGTAAAAGGGACGGTAAGTCGGATTCTAACTGATGATAATAAAGGCAGTCGTCATCAACGTTTTATCATTACCTTGCCGGATAAACTCACGGTATTGATTGCTCATAACATCGATCTTGCACCTCGCATTGACTCTCTGAACGTGGGTGATGAAGTACATATTTTTGGTGAATACGAATGGAATGACAAAGGTGGCGTCATTCACTGGACGCATCATGATCCTGCCAACAAACACCCTCATGGCTGGATTCGCCATAAAGGTCAGCTATATCAATAATGTCTGAGAATCTAACGCGCTGTTATAGCTTTCCGCCCATTGCAGCAACGTCTGCAAAAATCCTGATCCTCGGGTCCATGCCAGGTGCAGAATCATTGCGTCAGCAGCAATATTACGCCCACCCTCGTAATGGCTTCTGGCCAATTATGGAAAGTCTGTTTGCTATCTCGACATCATTACCGTATCAACAACGCTGCGAACAACTCACCCACCAACACATAGCGGTATGGGATGTATTAAAAGCCTGTGAAAGGCCAGGCAGTCTGGACAGTAATATTGCACCGGATTCCATTGAAGCTAACGACTTTAATGCCTTTTTTCGGCAACACCCGAATATTCATTCTGTATTTTTTAATGGTGGCAAAGCTGAGCAAATTTATATGAAATCTGTTCTGCCAACGTTAGATAAAATATGGCAAAAAATACCAACAGAGCGCTTGCCATCCACCAGCCCAGCCCATGCAGCTTTGTCATTAGAAGAAAAACAAACCATATGGCTTGAACAGCTAAGTAGTGTAAAAAAGACTAATCAATAGAAAAGGGGCGTGTTTCACGCCCCTTTCATTTCAGACTAGATTAAGCCTTTAGTGCAGCTGCTACTCTGGCAGCATAGTCCGGGTCTGCTTTTTCAAATTGAGCCAACATACGCTGCTGAATAGATGCATCACACTGTCCAAGACCACCAGCAATATTGTCTGCTAATTGCTGTTTCTGATCCTCACTCATAATACGAAACAAATTACCCGCCTGCGTGTAATGATCATCTTGATCTGTATCAAACCGATCTAACCAAGCACCAGCCTCAACTGGCATAGCAGGTTCCGCTACACTTGTAGCTGGCTTAGGCGCATTATCACGATCATTAGGGAAGTAGTTAGCCCCACTCGTCTGATGATGATTACCGCCAGCAGGACTTAACCCCGCCATCGCCCCATCACGCTGATAATGATTAACCGGACATTTTGCCGCATTAACAGGTAACTGATTGTAGTTCACGCCAACCCGATAACGGTGGGCATCCTGATAAGCTATCAGCCGTCCTTGCAACATTTTGTCAGGTGATGAACTGATACCGGGTACAAAGTTACTCGGTGCAAAAGCGGCTTGCTCTGTTTCAGCAAA
>NZ_DIAC01000026.1:40920-48614 GCF_002414625.1 Methylophaga sp. UBA5088
ATTGCGGTTAAGCTCCAGTTGCCCGACCTCAACCAAAGGAAATTCATCATGTGGCCATACTTTGGTTAAATCAAACGGATTGATCTCAGCATCCCGCGCTTGTTGCTCCGTCATAATCTGTATTTTGGCTGTCCAGCTCGGGAAATCACCGCGATCAATAGCTTCCACTAAATCCTGCTGTGCTCCATGAGGATCAGCCACTGCAGCTTCCTCGGCTCTCAGTGTTTTGATGCCTTGATTAGTTTTAAAGTGCCATTTAAACCAAAACCGTTCGCCCTTATCATTCCAGAAACTATAGGTATGTGAGCTATAACCATTCATATTGCGGTATGAAGCAGGAATCCCGCGGTCAGACATCAAAATAGTCACCTGATGTAATGCTTGTGGGTAATTAGCCCAAAACTCATAAGCCATTCTTGGGTCAGGCACATTAGTACGCGGATTCTTTTTTTGTGAATGAATAAAGTCTGGAAACTTACTCGGATCACGGAGGAAAAACACCGGCGTATTATTGCCTACCATGTCGTAATTGCCCTGCTTAGTATAAAACTTCACAGCGAAACCTCGTGGGTCACGGGCATAATCATGTGAGTCCTGGCCACCACCTACGGTTGAGAAGCGAACAAAGACCTCTGTTCTCTTACCTTCATTCTGTAAGAAATCCGCAATAGTGAGATCTTTTAAGCTTTTTGTGAGGGTAAAGGTTCCGTAAGCCCCGGTACCACGTGCATGGACCACGCGTTCAGGAATTCTCTCACGGTTGAAGTGAGCCAATTTTTCGAAGGTGTAGTGATTGTCATAAGTCAAAGGTCCTCTTGGTCCGACACTGATACTATTATCATCATCAGCGACTGGGGCGCCGGCAGATGTCGTTAAAATTGTTTTGGTCATCGTTCTATCCTTTCTGCTGCAAATCATGTTAGGCAAATCAATTGCACACAACAGAGTCTATGGATTTTCAATAGATTTGTATAATTGTTTATTATTTAATTATTGATTGATAAAATCGATTTATATAATTAATGACACGTCAGTCTGAAACTCATTTCACTGTCGCTTAGACATAAAAAAAGCCAGTCAGCAAATACTGACTGGCTTTCTTGAACCACTTTTTGTGAATTATTTGAGAAGTTGACTCAAATCTTTCGCATCCCAATGAGGGAAATGTTTACGAATGAGTGCATTCAACTCCATTTCAAAGGCAGAGAATTCACCTTCAGCGACCACTTCGTGATTACTTGATACCGCATCAGTAATCATGCCAGCACCAATCGTGACATTGGTCAGGCGATCAATGATGATGAAGGCCCCTGTAGTCCGGTTGCGTTTGTACGAATCAAACACAACGGGCTTGTTTAATGAAAACTCACATAAGCCGATTTCATTCAGTTTCAATTCACTGGCTTTATTGTGCTCAAGCGTGTTGACATCAATTTGATAATCAATGCCCGTTAACGCACCACCTGCATCATTGACACCCACTTTGATGCTGTATTGCTTGTTTGGCACCAAGGGTTGTTCTGTCATCCACACGACCATCGCTTTAAACTGGCTTGAGACATGTGGTTGGTGATGATTACTATGTACAAGCATGTCACCACGACTGACATCGATTTCATTTTCTAATGTGACGGTAATCGCTTCGCCAGGCACGGCATGATCCAAGTCACCATCGTAAGTGACAAGCGCCTTCACTTTACTCTCTTTACCCGATGGCAATACGGTGATGTCATCACCCGGTTTTAAGATACCCGATGCCAAAGTACCGCAGTAACCACGGAAGTTCAGATTAGGACGATTCACAAACTGAACCGGGAAACGCATATCATCGAAGTTCGGATCTTTATCTACATCGACGGTTTCCAGGATTTCCATCAGGGTTTGCCCTTGATACCAACCCATTTTCTCACTGCGATTAACCACGTTATCGCCCACCAACGCTGACATAGGCACAAAGTGAATATCTTCCAGTTCTAATTCTCGTGAGAATTCAGTGTAATCATGGCGAATATTATCAAACACTTCCTGACTATAATCCATCAGATCCATTTTATTGATAGCCACAACTACGTGTTTAATGCCTAATAAAGAGGCAATAAAACTGTGTCTGCGAGTTTGTGTTTGTACGCCATAACGGGCATCAATCAGGATAACCGCTAACTGACAACTGGATGCACCTGTCGCCATGTTACGTGTGTACTGCTCATGTCCTGGTGTATCGGCAATGATGAACTTACGTTTCGTCGTAGAGAAATAACGGTAAGCCACATCGATTGTGATTCCCTGCTCGCGCTCGGCTTGCAAACCATCAACCAACAACGCTAAGTCAACCTGTTCGCCGGTAGTACCAGACTTGGCACTGTCACGCGTCACGGCTTCCAATTGATCTTCGTAGATCATTTTCGAGTCATGCAGAAGGCGGCCTATCAGCGTACTTTTACCATCGTCCACGTTACCGCAAGTTAAAAATCGCAACATCTCTTTATTTTCATGCTGCTTCAGATACGCTTCGATGTCTGTGGCAATCAGGCTATCTGATTGATATGAACTTGATTCAGTAGTCATCTAGAAGTAACCCTCTTGTTTTTTCTTCTCCATAGAACCCGCTTGATCGTGATCGATAGCACGGCCTTGACGTTCAGATGTCGTTGTCAGCAACATTTCCTGGATGATTTCAGGCAAAGTATCTGCAGACGATTTCACGGCACCTGTTAGTGGGTAACAACCCAAGGTACGGAAACGGACTTTTTCCATGCGCGGCTCTTGGCCTTCAGGTATACGCATACGATCGTCATCGACCATGATGGTCAAGCCGTTGTAGTCAACAACCGGACGTTCTGCTGCATAATAAAGTGGCACAATTGGAATCTGTTCCAGATAAATGTATTGCCAGATATCAAGCTCAGTCCAGTTGGATAATGGGAAGACACGGATGCTTTCGCCTTTATTCACTTTACTGTTATAGATGTTCCAGAGTTCCGGTCGCTGTGCTTTTGGATCCCAGCGATGGTTCTTATCACGGAAGGAATACACACGTTCTTTTGCACGCGATTTTTCTTCGTCACGACGTGCTCCACCAAAAGCGGCATCAAAACCGTATTTCGTCAACGCCTCTTTCAAGGCATCGGTTTTCATAATATCCGTATAGCGAGGGTGATCGAATGGGTTGATACCCGCTTCTTTGCCTTCTTGGTTGGTATGTACAATCAGTTCGAGACCCAGCTCTTTAGCCTTTTCATCACGAAACTTGATCATTTCCTTAAATTTCCAAGTGGTATCGATATGCATCAATGGAAATGGGGGTTTACCAGGCGCAAAAGCTTTCATAGCCAAGTGCAACATGACGGCGGAGTCTTTACCAATCGAATACAGCATTACTGGATTCTCAAACTCTGCTGCCACCTCACGCATAATATGGATGCTTTCAGCCTCCAATTGCTTTAAGTGTGTTAATTGTTTTTCAGTCATTATCTTTCTCGGTTAGTTAGATTTGACATGCAAGCCGCATTCTTTATTTTCAGGATCTTCCCACCACCAGCGTCCGGCACGAATATCTTCGCCCATGGTGATGGCTCGTGTACAAGGCGCACAACCAATACTGGCGTACCCCTCATCGTGTAAGCTGTTATAAGGCACGTCGTAAGCTCTCAAATACGCCCAAACGTTACCATTCGACCAATCGGTCAATGGACTAAACTTTTGTAATCCGTGATCATCATCCCACTCTGATACAGGCAGTTCTGATCGTGTTACAGATTGTGAACGACGCATACCCGTTATCCAGGCTTTTTTGCCAGATAGAGCTCTGTTTAACGGCACGACCTTTCTAATACCACAACATTGTTTTCTTAATTCGACACTATCGTAAAAGGCGTTTGGTCCATTATGAGTCACAAACGACTCAACATCCGCCGTGTTAGGGAAATACACCTCTACTTTTTTATCGTAGTGGCTGTTTAATGTTTGCATGAGCTCATAGGTTTCTTTGGGCAAACGGCCAGTATCCAGAGTGAATATGTCGATGCCTGGCGCATGCTTACAGATTAAATCCATCAGAACCATATCTTCTGCACCAAAGCTGGTCGCCAGCGTTGCAGGCAAATAGTTCTGCTCAATGTCTTTTAACACTGCAATCACAGCATCAATTTTGGCGGCTAAAGCCGGTTTTATTTCACTCATTGTTTTCTTCTCACACGAATTGTTGTGGTTAATCCCTCTGAAGAGGTGATCGCACACTCCTGTCCATCCTGAGACAGACTATTAAATACTTCATCAACCGCATCCCCCGTATTGACAAGCAAATCTACCGATTCCTCTATGTCAATGTGTTTTAATGCTTCACGGGCTTTGATGTAATGCATAGGACAGCCAAACAGGGTCAAATCCACCAACGTTATATCAGACATTTTATGCCCACCAATACCAGTATTACCGCTAATAATGGACGCATTACCTGGTCTGAAATACGCACCCCAAGATGGGTGCCGATAAAAATGCCAGGTAATGAGCCGGCTAATAAATACATCAATAATGTCCAGTCTACTGTACCAACAGCTGAATGCCCGAGGCCTGCAACAAAGGTAAGTGGCACAGCATGAGCAATATCTGTAGCGACAATTTCTACCCCTCTCAGACGAGGATATAAAAACAATAGAATGACAGCACCTAGCGCACCAGCTCCTACAGATGATAATGTCACCATGACACCTAAAAGCGCACCTGTTATGACCGTAATCATTGCTTTATTTAGTTCGTTTTCACGAATATCGTAAAGCACACTCACAACGGGGTGGTTTTCCTTGGAGCGTAATAATCTTCCTAAAGGTGCTTTTAATAATAAAGCACTGGATGTCAGGATCAGTGCTACACCGAGCACTTTAGTAATCAATTCATTATGATTGCCATCATGCATCCCTGTGGCATTCATAAACCATAGAGTAGCTAATGTTGCCGGAATACTCCCCGCAGCGAGGCGCCAGACCACATACCACTTTACGACCCCATGTCGCCAATAAGACCAAATACCACCCGCTTTGGTGATAGCAGCAAATAATAAATCCGTACCAACCGCAATAGCGGGTTGTACATGAAAGATAAAAATGAGGATGGGCGTCATTAAAGACCCGCCTCCTACACCGGTCATGCCGACCATGATGCCGACAAACAGTCCAGCAAGAAGAAAGCCCCATTCCATCTGTTTTACGCCTTGTATGTTACGAAAATGCTGACAAGTTTACCAAAGGAGAATATTCTATCAATGAATATTATTTACTATCTTTATAAGAAAAACATATATAGATGAAAATTCAGCAATTAAAGTATGTACGTGAAATTGTACGTAGAGGCCTCAGTATCTCGTCAGCAGCGAATGCATTACATGCATCACAACCCGGTGTCAGCAATCAGGTGCAGCAGTTGGAAGAGGAGCTGGGTTTACAAATCTTCGAGCGTCACGGCAAACGCTTGACTGGCATTACGCCTATTGGTCAATCAGTTATCGAGATGGCAGAGCGCGTTTTGCAGGATGTGGAAAATATCCGTCAGTTAGTGGCAGACAGTAAAACAGAACAATCTGGCACCTTGTCTATAGGCACCACACATACTCAAGCTCGTTATGCCCTACCTAGTGCGATAAAAAAGTTCTCTGAACGCTACCCGAATATACATTTGAACATGGTGCAGGGCACGCCGACTGAGGTAGGTGAAATGGCGGCTACCGGAAAGGTTGATCTGGCAATAGCCACGGAAGGCCTGGCTCAATTCGAGTCGCTCGCTATTTTGCCATGTTATGAATGGAATCGTTGCGTTGTTGTTCCGCCAGAACACCCCTTATTATCAGTGAAAAAATTGCGACTGGAAGATATCGCCCAATATGAAATTCTGACTTATGTGATGGGTTTTACCGGTCGCGCCAAACAGGATCAGGCTTTTATTGAAAAAGGTCTTCATCCCAATGTCATTTTCACTGCTACCGATGCAGATGTGATTAAAACCTATGTCGAGCTGGAGATGGGTATTGGCATTATCGCCAGTATGGCATTTGATCCGGATAAAGACTCCCCGCTTCAGGCATTGGATGCCAAACATCTATTTCCACCGAGCGTTACACATATGGGTATTCGCAAAGGCAGCTATCTTAGAAGCTATATGTACGCCTTTATCGAGTTCTTTGCTTCACACCTCAATCGAGCAGCGGTGGATAAAGCCATTAACCATCAAGGATAAATTCACATTCCCTCAAGGCAAACACCATGCTAACTTAGCACCTTGCTGAAAACAGCAATCAAAATAACTTAAGAGAAATATCAGGATAATAGAATGAAAAAATGGTTAAATTTAATAGTTGTTTCACTGGCGTTTTTGCCTGCACTTGTGTTTGCACACGGTGCGCCTCGCCTCCAAGTTGAAGAGAGCATTGTCATCAATGCTGCCCCAGCGACTGTCTGGCAAGCCATCAACGATTTCGGTAAAGCAGAAGCCTGGATTCCCGTTGTTGAATCAACAGAATCTGAGGGTGGTAATGCACCAGGAGCGACTCGCACTCTCACATTAAAAGGTGGCGCCACGATTTCTGAAAAGCTCAAAAAGTATGATGATGAAAAAATGAGCTTTATGTATCAAATTACCGATATCAGTAGTGCTGGAGAAGTTGATGACCATGGTGAAATGCATGAAGTACCAGCGTTTCCTGTGAGCAAATATAAATCATGGGTCAGTGTTGAAGCGACTGATGGTGGTTCAAAAGTCACTTGGTTAGGTAAGTTTTTCCGCGCTTATCACGGTAATGGACACCCACCCAAAGAGCTGGATGACGATACGGCCAAGAAAGCTGTAACGGGTTTATATCAATCCACACTCGCTGACTTGAAAACTAAGTTAGAAAAATAAGTGAAAAAAAAGGCATCTTCGGATGCCTTTTTTGTATGCGCTGCATTCTCTAAACTATGCTGATACAGACTAAAAAAGATAACAGCCGTGAATGCCTCCATTGAAAAGATCAAATCGCTACTTCAGCAAACCCTAGCAGAGCTTCCTCCCTCTCAACACCATCTGATTGATGAAGTGTTCAAAGAATTATCCACTCTCAGTCAGACTCTGTCTGGCTCTCAGAACGATGAGCCTCAGCCTATCATCGATAAAACTACGGGTTGTTATCAATTTGAAGGGGATAACGGCTTTTATTGTCCACAGTGTTTTGATAATCAACAACGCAAAGTGTTGACACAACGAATCAACAGCAAACTCCGGATTTGTACCGAGTGCCGAAGTAGTTTGAAACGTTTGAATTAAATACCACTGAAGCTGGTAATAATTGCCGCACTCTTTTAAAATAACGCTATCTCACTAGCAGCAATTGTGATGTGAATTTGCCTCGGGGTGGCGAAAGCCTGAGATGCTTCTCATAAAGCGGACCCGACGAACCTGATCCAGTTAATACTGGCGTAGGGACAGGCTGAAATAGATCTTTCTCTACACCGAATTGGTGTCTCTCGATTTATTCCCCTGTCCTTTTTGATTCAAAAAAGGATAACCATGAAAGCAAAAACACTGGCTATAGCCATAACAACGGCTATGACATCTCCCATGATATGGGCTGAAGTGACGCCTGCTGACTTACCCTCCATGATCGTCAGTGCTGACTTTCGTCCGAACGATGCTCATGACACTCCGGTGAGTTTAACCACGATTGATAA
>NZ_DIAC01000026.1:48745-52538 GCF_002414625.1 Methylophaga sp. UBA5088
TGCTCAATCTCGCACCTAATGTTAATGTCTCTAGTGGCGCCTCACGCGGACAATTTTTTCAGATACGCGGCATAGGTGAGCGTAGTCAATTCTCGGCGCCATTAAATCCCTCTGTTGGTTTGTTAATTGATGGTATTGATTTCAGCCGTACAGGTGGTGCAGCCACATTGTTTGATATCGAGTCCGTAGAAATTCTCAGAGGGCCACAAGGTACCAAGTTTGGGACAAACGCATTAGCGGGTGTCATCAATATGCAAAGTACCGAGCCGACTGATGAGTTTGACTTACATTTTGAAACAGGTATCGCTGAATATAACACCCGTAATGTTGGTCTTGCTGTTGGTGGTCCACTTATTGACAATACGCTGTTAGGGCGTTTTTCGATTTATAGCCACCAGTCAGATGGCTATATGGACAATGATTATTTAGGTAAAGATGACACACAAAATCAGGATGAAGTTACGGCTCGTGGTCACCTAAAATGGCTAGCGACAGATAATCTCACATTTGATTTGAACTTCCTGCATCTCAGTATTGATAATGGTTATGACGCGTTTACTCTTGATAACAGTCGCAACAGTATTTCAGATCAACCCGGTAAAGATACTCAAAACACGAACGCTATTTCACTCAAAACTGATTATCGCGCTAACAGTAAAGTACAGCTGCAAAGTAATCTAACTTACGTAAACTCAGATGTTACTTATAGTTACGATGGGGACTGGGCTAACCCAGCGTATGATCCTGGTGTATTTACTGCGACAGAGGATTTTAATCGTAAGCGTGAGAATTATTCTGTTGAGTTAAAAGCGCTTTCTAATGAAGATGGTCGCATCTTTAATAATTCAACAGACTGGGCGATCGGCGCCTATTTTCTGTCACAAGATGAAGATTTGCACTTAGTCTCAGACTATACAGGTTTACTTAAAAATGAATATGAAACCAAAAATACAGCCTTATTTGGTCAGTTAGACACTCATCTAACAGACAAACTGACTTTTATAAGTGGATTACGTATCGAACATTTTGAAGCGGACTATAAAGACACTAATGCGATTGACCTTCACAGTAGCGATAATTTATTTGGCGGCAAATTAGGCCTGAATTATGAGATTAATAGCGACCATATGGTTTATACCTCTTTATCTAGAGGCTACAAGTCGGGTGGCGTGAATAATAATGATAGTCTGCCTACAAACCAGCTTAAATTCGATGCCGAATATATGTGGAGCCTTGAAGCCGGTTTGAAATCTTATTGGCTAGAAGGTGACCTGATTACTAATGTTTCAGCCTTTTATTCACTCCGTCGTGATGCTCAAGTGAAGAGTTCTGTGTTTGTTGGTGGGGGTGAATTTGAAGACTCAATTGCCAATGCTGCTAGAGGCAGAAATATGGGCATTGAGGCAGATGCAGACTGGCAGGTTAATGACAGAGTGGGCATCTTCGCTTCTTTAGGCCTATTAAGAGCTGTGTTTGATGAATACGATAATCCAGATTTAGGTAGCTATAATCCTGAAGGTCGCCAGATGGCTCATGCGCCAAAATATCAATTTAGTCTAGGTACGGATATTCAGTTAGCTACTAACTGGACTCTACGGGCGGGAATGGAAGGCAAAGATGAGTTTTATTACTCCAATAGCCACGACTCCAAATCAAGCTCATATGTCATTTATAACGCCAGCTTACAATATCAAAAAGAGAACTGGAAAGTCACATTATGGGGACGCAATTTGTTCGATAAAGACTACTACACTCGAGGTTTTTATTTCGGCAATGATCCTAAAGATGGTTATGCCGATCACACCTACACTCAATACGGTGATCCACGTGTTGTTGGCTTAACATTAAGTTACGACTATTAATATCTAAAGAGGGCTTTAAAGCCCTCTTTTTTACTACTTAAGGAAGAAGATATGCGCGTCTCAGTTGATATCAGTTTATACCCTCTGACTGAACAATTTGTCGAACCGATTCTGGCTTTCATCAAAAAGCTGGAAGATAACCCAAAACTAAATATTTCACGGAATAACCTAAGCACACAAATCTTTGGTGAATACCGTGATGTGATGGATGCCATGGATAGTGAAATTGAAGCGGTGTTTGAACAATTACCGCACAGTGTGTTTGTGTTGAAAATGATCGGAAACGATCGTTACCACGTAGAAGATTAAACGAGTTCTCTGATGATAGATGCCGCAATCAATGGTCTGCTGGCCTTATCCGCTTGGGAAGTGACCGCCGCATTACTCGGTATGGCTTATGTCATTCTGGCGGCGCGTGAATCACAGTGGTGCTGGCCAATGGCGTTTATCAGTACACTCATCTACACCGTGTTATTTTGGGAGGGTCAGCTTCCCATGCAAGCCCTGCTCAACTTCTATTACATGGGTATGGCGATTTATGGCTTCGTTTTATGGCGACAACATCAGCAAAACAATGATGAGTTAGTCATTCATAGCTGGTCATTGAATGCCAATTTACAATTCATCGTAGCAGGCGTCGTGATTAGCTTTTTAGTAGCTTATTACCTGGATATCAACCAAGCATCACAGCGTCCGTACCTGGATGCTGGCATCACCGTATTTTCTGTGATGAATACCTGGTTGATGGCCAGAAAAGTCCTGCAAAACTGGTTTTATTGGATCATTATTGATGCTGCTTCCGTCGTGTTGTATTACCAGACGGGTTATTATGCAACGGTTGTCTTGTTCTCAATCTACACTGTGCTTGCTACCGTTGGTTTCGCCAACTGGATCAAGCTATATCGTCAACATCCACTAGCTCAGACTCACTAAATGCAAGCGGTTATTTTTGATATGGATGGGCTGCTGATTGACTCAGAGCCCTTTTGGAAACAAGCTGAGAGACGTGTATTTTCAGCCATAGGTGTTGAAATCACCGATGCACTGTCTGCCAAAACAATGGGCATGACGACGCGTGAAGCCACTGAGTTCTGGCTTGAACATGCAGGCTTGTCGCTAAGTCAGGATTCAATGGAACAAGTCGAAAATGATGTGATCGATGAAGTTGCCTCATTAACCGCTACCAAAGGTCAGGCTCTACCCGGTGTACATAACTTGCTGGAAGAACTCAAACAACACCGACTAAAAATTGGTCTGGCCACTAACGCTCCGGCACGTCTCGTTCCCGTCGTATTAGAGCGGCTAGATATCACGGCATTTTTTGATAATTATGTCGCCGATGATGATGTTGAACAGGGCAAACCCCATCCCGCCATTTATCAACTAGCGCTACAGCGCATCAACGCAAAAGCTGATCACACCCTCGCATTTGAAGACTCTGTCACGGGTATGACGGCCGCAATAGGCGCAGGCATCCGTACTGTTGTTGTACCTTCAGCAGCCAATTATCACTTACCACACTATGATGCCGCCGTATTAAAGCTGGAAAGCTTGAATGGGCTGGCACTCGAAGAACTGCATGATTTATTTAGCTAACATTATCGCTAAATAAATCAAACAACGGTGGCTGCTCTAACCATTGGTACAGATTGCACTCACCCAAAACATTCATCAAAAATAACAATACGCGGTAACTCAGACGACAAGCTGAAAGGTCAGGAATGGGTTGATACTGTGTGTATATTTCGACAAAAAGCTTGGCATGTTGTGGGCTGAGTAAATATTCCAGTAACACCCACTCGAGTTCACGCGGCGCTCTGACAAAGGCATCTAAATCCAAGACGGCTATGGTCCCATCATCACACTGACGCAGTTGATCCCAGCGAAAGTCTGGCATGATCGGCACAAACTGCTCTGGTGACAGTGTTCGA
>NZ_DIAC01000026.1:52766-55963 GCF_002414625.1 Methylophaga sp. UBA5088
GGCCAATCATTTGCACTAAATATGGGCTTTTCAATGCTGCCCCATTTTGTAGATAGGTGTTGATGTAATTTGCCCCAGTGATGGGCAAGCTGAGTTACAGTAGTGTTATCGATCTGATTTGCACTCAGATCCACACCTTCAAGATAACGAACCAAGACATAATGCCCAGCCTGTTCAGCTACCACCTCAGGAACGGCAAACCAGCCCTCGCGTTGCAGAAACTGACTGATAGATTGCGTGCGCCCTAAAGAGTTTGGAAAATCGAGCTGAAACAGATGGTTTATTCCCAGCCAAAACATGGAGTCTTGCACTCGTTGCTGATGGCAGACCTTTAAGATCATCTTGCCATCCGCGGTGTCACACTGCCACAACTGATGGGTACTATCAGGAAATTGTGCTTCCAAGGCGACTGCCGGCGCAAGTAACTCCGGCAGACTCGCTTGCTGCTGTCGGCTCAGTTCAGGGTAGAAATACATCTAACAACACAACTTTACCAAGGCAATATTTCACCATTCGTGTGCCAGAAGGTGCCACTGGTTTCGAGTGATAATTCTTCCATACGTTGGATTAGACCTGCTGCTGATTCATCGGGATCAATCAAACCACCATGGCCGGTCATATCGGTACGTACCCAGCCTGGATGTAAAATAGCTACAGCAATGCCCTTGGGTTTCAAGTCAATCGACAGAGATTTCCCGGCAGCGTTCACGGCTGATTTAGACATGCGGTAGGCATAACTTCCGCCTGAATCATTATCATCAATCGAGCCCATACGACTAGTAATAATGCCGACTTTACTCCCTTGTCCCAAATGCTTAAGTAGTGCTTGTGTGGTCAGTAAGGGGCCAAGACTATTCACACGATACATTCTGACAAAGTCATCAATCGCCTCTTCATCGATTTGTCCGAGCCCAATCCCACCGGCAATACCAGCATTATTGATTAGCCAATCTATTTTTCTACTTCCTAATGACTCAGCCAGTTTAGCCAAGCTTTTGGGCTGACTCACTTCCACATCCTCAATGACTTCGACATTTAAGGCGTTTAATTCAGATGAAGCTTTGCGGCAGGTTGCAATAACATGCATCCCTTTTTCTTTAAGCTGACGGCAGAGTTCCAATCCAATCCCGCGGTTACTTCCTGTCACTAGTGCTGTTTGCGTCATTATTTGTCCTCCTTTTTTAGTTGCTGCATTTTTTCTTTTGATGGATTACTGACCACGCCCTCTTCCGTCACAATGGCATCAATTAACGATGCTGGCGTGACATCAAATGCCGGATTCGAAACAGGCACCTCTACCGGCGCAATGGCATGCCCACCTATTTCTGAGACTTCAGAACTCATGCGTTGTTCAATCGGAATCAGGTTACCGTTTTCGAGCGACCAGTCAATTGTTGTCGTCGGGGCGACCACCATCACTTTCACACCATGATATTTCGCTAAAACAGCTAACGAATATGTACCGATTTTATTGGCTGTATCACCATTTGAAGCAATCCTATCAGCACCGACAATAACCCAGTCCAAGCGGCCACTAGCCATCAATGCGCCAGCAGCCACATCAGCTTGCAAGGTCATCGGAATGCCTTCTTGCATGAGCTCCCATGCCGTTAACCGACTACCTTGCAACCATGGCCGAGTTTCATCGACATAGACATGCTCAATTTTGCCATCCAGGAAGCCCTGACGAATAACGCCTAATGCTGTGCCAAAACCCGCCGTGGCAAGAGCCCCCGCATTACAGTGCGTTAACACGATACTGTCATTATCCAGCAAATCAGCACCATACTGCCCCATGGTTCTATTTGCTTTAATGTCTTCTTGGTGTATGCGATCGGCCAGCGCCAACAAAACTGGTTCAGGTGATTCATATTTAGACAATGTAGCGCAGGCTTGTTTCATACGCTCAATCGCCCAAGATAAGTTCACCGCCGTCGGCCTTGAGCTTGCCAGTCTTTTTAGTGCTGGTTCCACAGCTTCTTGCCAGTTTTCACCTGCACTGAACCAGGCTTCTCTTGCCGCTAATACCACAGCATAAGCCGCAGTGACACCAATAGCCGGCGCTCCCCGCACCACCATTAATTTAATGGCTTCTGCCACGGCATCAGAATCATGGTAAGTCAACCAGTTCTCGGTATGGGGTAATACACGCTGATCAAGCAAATGGAGTTGTTCATCACGCCATAAGATGGGTTCAATTGTCTGTAATAATCTGGTCAAAACAAGCTCCTGTCATGCTTGATGAATCTTTGTTGTGATTAGTTTGTCATGATAAATGTTTAGAATAGGTTTTCATTCAGCTCAACGGTATAATCGAAGTCTATGGAAAATGTCGATCTGATCATCAATGCACGCTGGGTAGTTCCAGTAACAAAAGACCAAACCGTGTTAGAAAACCACGCCATCATTGTCAAGGATGCACGTATTGTAGCGCTTCTGCCACAAGAACAGGCAAAACAGCTTTATTCTGCAAATGTTATCCATGATCTCAGTGAGCATTGTTTGATTCCCGGTTTAATCAATAACCATGCGCATACACCCATGTCATTGTTTAGAGGCTTAGCGGACGACTTACCGTTGATGACCTGGCTCAATGAGCATATCTGGCCGGCAGAAAATGCCTTTGTCAGTGATGCCTTTGTTGAAGCAGGTAGTGCACTCGCCATCGCGGAGATGATACGTGGAGGCACGACCTATTTTAATGATATGTATTTTTTCCCCGATGCTACGGCTAGAATCGTGGATAAATCAGGTATTCGCGCCAGTCTGGGCATTGTTGTCATTGAGTTTCCT
Source organism: Methylophaga sp. UBA5088 (assembly GCF_002414625.1). Taxonomy (NCBI): domain Bacteria; kingdom Pseudomonadati; phylum Pseudomonadota; class Gammaproteobacteria; order Thiotrichales; family Piscirickettsiaceae; genus Methylophaga; species Methylophaga sp. UBA5088. The sequence goes on from NZ_DIAC01000026.1 coordinate 55,560, forward strand.
ACAAACTGGGCCAGCTCAGTAGAAGAATATTTGCATAAGGGGCATCAACTACACGATCACTATCGTCACCACCCTCGAATCAACACCATTTATTCGCCGCATGCGCCTTACACTGTGGCAAACAAAACTCTGGAACAGATCATTACCAATGCCGAAGAAATGGATATGCCCATCAGTATGCATATTCATGAGACTGCCGATGAAGTTGCCCACAGTTTGAAGGAATATGGCGTAAGGCCGCTCGAGCGTTTGCAACACATCGGACTACTTTCTCCAAGGCTGCTTGCTGTTCATATGACACAGCTAACCTCCGATGAAATAAAGTGGTGCGCTGAAGCGGGTGTTCACATCGCTCATTGCCCTGAATCAAATTTAAAATTGGCTAGTGGATTTTGTCCGGTAGC
>NZ_DIAC01000026.1:56135-61969 GCF_002414625.1 Methylophaga sp. UBA5088
CTAGTGGATTTTGTCCGGTAGCTGAGCTGCATAAAAATGACATCAATGTCACTATTGGAACAGATGGTGCAGCATCTAACAATGATCTGGATATGTTTGCAGAAATGCGACAAACCGCTTTATTGGCTAAAGCCGTGGCGGGTGATGCAGCAGCCGTACCAGCACACGCGGCCTTAGAAATGGCGACGATAAATGCAGCAAAATCATTGGGAATGGAGCAAGAAATTGGCTCACTCGAAGTAGGCAAACAAGCTGATATCGTTGCTGTTCAGTTATCAGATATCGAAACACAGCCGGTTTATGATGTGGTATCTCAGCTGGTGTATGCCAGCAGCCGTGATAAAGTCACTGATGTCTGGGTGGCTGGTAAACAATTATTAAACTCACGCCAACTTCTGACATTGAATGAAACAAAAGTTATTCAAGACGCCCAACAATGGGCAATCAAAATAGGATCACAGAGTCAATGAGCCAAACTCAAGCAAATGTCGACTTAAATGAAGTAGCAAAATTTGATGCTTTAGCATCAAGTTGGTGGGACCTGGAAGGTCAATCAAAACCGTTGCATGATCTGAATCCAATTCGTTTAGCTTACATTGCAAAACGAACAACATTGTCAGATGCCAATGTTATCGATGTGGGCTGCGGTGGCGGCATCCTTTCTGAAGCTCTGGCAAAAAGTGGGGCCAATGTGACCGGTATCGACATGGGTGAGATGCCGTTGAATATCGCCAAACTCCATGCATTGGAAGCCGGGCTGACCGTTAACTATCAACATATCACAGCTGAAGAAATGGCTAGCCAGCAGCCTGAACATTATGATGTCGTCACCTGTCTTGAAATGCTGGAGCATGTCCCAGATCCAGCCTCTATTATTCAAGCATGTGCCGATATGGTGAAACCCGGTGGTGATGTCTTCTTTTCGACATTAAACCGTCACCCTAAAGCCTATCTTCTGGCGGTATTAGGAGCTGAATACGTTATGAAAATGTTGCCGAAAGGCACACATGACTACAAACGCTTTATTCGCCCAGCTGAATTATCTGCTTGGTGCCGACAAGCTGGGCTCAAGACCAAAGATATCACTGGAATGAATTACAATCCTCTGACTCGACAGTTTAGTCTTGGCAGCGACGTAAAGGTCAATTACCTCATCCACTGCAAAAAAATCTAATATGCCAAAATACGATGCTGTGTTTTTTGACCTGGATGGCACGCTGGTCGATACCGCCCCAGATTTAGCTTATGCACTTAATCAGGTACTAGCTGAACATCAAGCCCTCTCGCTTTCATTGGAAACCATCCGTCCAGTCGCGAGTGATGGAAGTCCAGGACTGATTAAGCTAGCTTTTGGCCTAACACCTGACGCTCCTGAATATCAGTCAATACAAGCACGATTTATTGAACTGTATCGTTTGCATATCACTCGTGAATCCAAGCTCTTTAATGGCATGGATAACGTTATTCAAACGATCGAAAAGACAGGTTCAAAATGGGGAGTGATTACTAACAAACCTGCATTTCTCACCGACCCTTTGATGCAAGCATTAAGCCTAAGTGGGCGGGCAAGTTGTATTGTCAGTGGAGATACCACAGCCCATAGCAAACCTCACCCAGATCCGATGCTATTTGCATGTAATGTAGCTAAGGTTAAGCCTGAAAACTGTTTATATATCGGTGATGCTCAGCGCGATATTGAGGCAGGCAATGTTGTGAATATGGACACGCTCATCGCCCATTATGGCTACTTAAAAAGTACTGATCGACCTGAAAGCTGGCAGGCCAAAGGCACGGTTTATAAACCGGAAGAAATCCTGAACTGGATTTAACTCTCACGTTATGGCATCGAATAAAGACTTGGTTGCAGCGTATGATTTTTGCTTAACACTTGCAAAGTCTCACTACGAGAATTTCCCGGTCGCCTCAGTTTTGCTTCCCAAGCGCCTAAGAAACCCCATTGCTGTTATTTATGCTTTTGCACGCACTGCAGATGATTTTGCTGATGAAGGCCATCTCACCAAAGCTGAACGGATAGCGAATCTACAAAGCTATCGCACAAATCTGACTGCAATAGATCACAGAAAATATACCGGCAATGATCCAATCTTTATCGCGCTTGATGATGTCATCACGAAGTTTCAGTTACCCATCTATTTATTTAATGACTTACTGTCAGCTTTTATGCAGGACGTTGTCAAAAAACGCTATCAAACGATGGATGATGTTCTGGATTACTGTCAACGCTCTGCTAACCCAGTTGGTCGTTTATTACTGCATTTGAATGGTCAGCCCACTCAACAGCAGTTGAGTGAATCTGATGCAATTTGCACATCTTTGCAGCTAGTTAATTTTTATCAGGATATTCTGCAAGATAAAGCAGAGAACGACAGAATATATCTTCCTCAACAAATGCTTGTCGAAGCAGGACTGACTGAGGATGACATTACTTCCACAAATAGCCGGAAATTAGCTCCCCTGCTTCGTCACCTATTTCAACAAACTATGAATACCATGAATGAAGGTATTGAGCTTGGTAATGCTATTCAGGGACGATTGGGCTGGGAAATCAGAGCAATGACTTTAGGAGGAATAGAAACATTAAACACATTAATGGCTCAAAATGATGACAACATTTTGAGTCGACCAAGGTTGACTCGCACAACACAACTTAAAGTTTTATTATTTAGTCTGTCAAAAAACTATTTGAAACGTCACTAAGATCTTATTTACAGATTCTCATAGCGGTTTGCATCGAACACACCGGCATCAATTGGATTTTGCTCTCGTTGCCATTGAGTGAAATCATGAAAGATTTGCCAAAACTTTGGATGTGTTCTACGCACACCCCAATTCTGAACTAAGGCATCAAATGCTTCTTCAGATTTCGCTTCCATTAACGATTTCTCAAAGACTTCCAATTCATCTGTTTCAATATCAAAGATAAAATTAGGATAACTACCAGCAATACCAGGATAGACCGTTAGACTGTCTTTTTCAGGCTTATAGCGTAATGACTCACCAAAAAGAAAGGCCACATTACTGTGGTAACGATTACGAATTAAAGAATATACTGTTCTTTCACCACCATGCTTCACTCGTATAAAAGTCAGTTCAGGTAAGAACTGAAGCCCCGACGTCTCCACAAATGAAGCGTTCGTTAATCGACTTAACCATGAATCAGCCTTTTGTTTCCAATCTGTCTGAGACATCCTGAAACAATGCTGATTTTGACAACGATTGATAGGATCATTTTCAGCCGCATTAACCTGACTAAACTGTGTCAAGAGTCTATTAGCCAGTTCGTTTTTAGTATCATCAGAGGAAAATGTCTCTTCCGTTCTGATATCAATATCAAGCGGCGCGTATGTGAAGTAAGTCTTTACCGCCCCCATTCCCTGATACCAATCATTTAAGACCGATTTGCGTTTGTCTCGTGGTAATAGTCGAAGAAAGTTATGCTCTGCCCCATTACGGATTAGGTCAAAGTAAAGCCGTGTTTGAAGCTGATGAGCTACATTGCCAAACAAATCAAAATTAACAACTAATTCATAATATGTTCGTTCAAACAGCGGAAAATCCATCCACCAAAGTGTTTGAGGAACCTGCCCGACCATGCCTCTGACAACACTGGCATTATCGAAGTGTCTGAACACAGTTAAAAAAGCATTGGTATTATCCCCGTCCCCATCCCAAATCGCTTTAGTCGAAGTCCAGTTTAACGGTGCATCTTGATAATGCTGATCTCGTAAAGATAAATAGGCATTGCGTTTATCTTTATATTTATCCCAGTTTTCTTTCGTTTCTGTCAGGTTATCATCTTGTCCAGGCAAGCCAAGGAGTGGCTCTACTTTTTTTCTGTATTTAGCATCTGTGATGAAAAGATCCTTGGCCGGATCTTGATACATGACCCAAAATTGATCACGAATGACATCTGTTGCTATTTGACCTCGACATACAGGACCGCGGATAAAAGTACGTGTGAAATATTCAGCATGATCAAGTAAGAATTGATAGCGTGCTTTTGCTGGTATAGCGGAAAAAGTAACAAAGGGATTAGCTCGAGCTTCGTAGTCGTAGCCAGGTAATATATCGACATCCCATTTATCAGTGAAAAAAAGTTTTTCTATATGCTTCTTGAGCTTGTCATCAAACAAAAGTGTTATATGCCGTTTATGAACAGTAATACCTTTGACTAATCTCAGTCGATAATAAATCGGATGTTCAGGCTCAGAGTTTGGTAGACGCGTTTTTACGATAGAAATTGGTTCACCAGGCGGTGAATAGGATCTGACCAGTTCAAAGAAATGTGTGTTGTCTTGCTTACCATCAAAGTAGAGATGAGCCAAAAATAAATGCTCATATAACCACCGACTAACCAGTTTACGTTGATTTGATGTTTGATTAAGATACGATTCCCATTCTTCTATGGACGAAATCTCATTTTTATTTAACTCAACCTGATCCTCAGAAACCTTAGCACCTTGATATAACCATCCGCTGATTGTTGAAAACTGATCATCTGTCAAACCTGATACTGCAAAGGGCATGCCTGTAAGAGGATAACTTTTTTCATACTCAGAAATGTTATCGACGGTAGGGCATTGGTTTTCGCGACGAATACTAATATCAAGTTCTTCTGGTAATTTACTATTGTCTTTAAATTGATGAGTTTTACCCAAAGCTAGCATTCGATATAACAATGACGCCTGAGCATTTTGACCAGAAAGTATTGAATAGAAACCAGCGTTACGCCATTCTTCTTCTGAATTGGCGTCTGTAAACAGCCTTGTCGGAACTATAGGCTCTTGCCTTGTTCCGTCATAAGCATTTAATTTTGTTGCACCACGTAGGAACCCCTCTGTTGATTCCATTTTCAATTGACAGGGCGCATCAAAACAGCCGTGACAAACGACGCATTTTTCCTCAATGATTGGTTTAATATCAGAAGCGTAATCAACATCTGTTGCGAGTGGAAGGGGAAGAGTACTATTGAATTCTAGCTCTTGGCTATCGTCTGAGCATGCTGTTATTAAGCAGGCGATAAAAAAGTAAATCAGTGTTTTGTACATCAATCGCCTTGCTTGATTTCAATATTATAAAAAGCATATTTTACTTCAATTTAGTGACAGACTGGTTAATGACTAAGATGTATTTTGGCTATATAGAAGATATAACAGACACTATTATTATTTCTAAGCTTTGTTTGAATAATAAATTCATAAATCCGAACATGATGCTTTGATAAAAATCTGGAGCTAGCACAGGATAAGTATATCTAAGTGCTAAGTTACCTATTTTTGAGATAACTACCTTGTTTGCAGAGCTAAGAGCAAATCACTTAACAACGACAAGTGACATCATTGACTTCATCTATAGAACATACTATTCACAGTTTACTAGGCAGCTTTAGAACCAACAAATGAGCCGTTATTGTGCAGTTTTGTGATGCGTCGCTACGGTCAAATAAACCTTCAAGCGTCAGAAGAGGCTCCGGATGGTCGTCCATAAAAACACCCAACTTATTTGTTATATCAATGGAATGGATGGACAGCATTCTGGCAAAGCAGGTGGTATTAACTGTCACCTATTCATGTAGATCATCTTTTAAACAGCAGGTAATTCAATGCCTGGCCGTTATTTACATGGATGTCATGTATGCCGATAACGCAGGAGCCGTTATCGGTGAACTACTTTGATGAAGTGCCTCCCTGCACTTCACCCTTCGGGCAGCTATCGCTGTCCATTTTTGTTCCTGACAAAAATGTCACATGGGGTGTTGCCATGTTCAGGTGAGGTCAATGCAAAACTATCAGATATAAAAAAAGCCCATCCGT
>NZ_DIAC01000040.1:0-29021 GCF_002414625.1 Methylophaga sp. UBA5088
ATTTCACGCATATACATACGTACTGGATCAGTAGTTCGACCAAATTCACCATCAGAGCTTGCTAGGACAGCAGCAGCTTCTTCATCGGAGACTTCGTCGTTTGACGAAACCGCTTCAGCAAGACGCTCCATTTCATCGGTATCCATGCCATCTTCGTGAACCATGATACCGAGGTCACTAAACATGCTGACAATATCTTCGACCTGATCAGCATCTACCAAATCTTCTGGAAGATGATCATTAATCTCACCATAGGTGAGATAACCACGTTCTTTACCTAAGGCGATCAGTTCCTTAACGCGTGATTGTTGATCTTTCATGCAGCCCCTTTAACCCTGTGACGCTTATAGACGTGAACACTTCATTATACTGAAATGACAAATTTATTGCATCAAATTAACATAAACATTTATTTCTGCGATAACCGTAACTCAGCTTTTTCTGCTTCGGTTAACTCACTGAGCGGTTTTGACTCGAGATAAATTCGTCGTTGTTCCTTAGCTTGTTTTTGTAGTTGCGAAAATATACCGAGCAACTCGTGTTTGAGCTCATCAGCTGACAAACTCAAACTTTGCAGCGCTAACTTCTCAAGATGCGCACCATTTTCCCTGTCGCGCCAACGTTCTAGAAGTGCCGCAGTAGTAAGATGGGGATACTGATGAAGAGTTTCAAGCAATTCTTTAAGAATATTCACACCTGGTAACTGAAGAGAACTAATCGATGCTGTGTCATCAATCTCTCTCGCCAATATGGGATATTGCAGAAGAATGCTAATAGCTAGCCTTAATGGCGTCATGGTCGCTAGTGTTTGCTTCTTTGGTGCTCTCTGCAGTCTCGATGCGGGCTTCTCTATATGCCTGTTTAATGTAGCGATATTAGTTTGGCTTAACTCCGCTAAACGTTGTTCTAACATATCCCTATAGACCCCCGCTGGAACATGTTTCAGGTATGGCTTTGTGATTTCTACCAGACGAGCGCGTCCATCCATTGAACTGAGGTCAACCTTCTCGGTTAACCATGTGAAGAAAAAATCTGAATAATTTTGGGCATGTAGCACTTCTGACTCGAATGCCTCTGCACCATTCCTTCTCACCATACTATCGGGGTCTTCACCATCGGGCAAAAACATAAACTTCAGCTGCTGATTACCACCCAACATAGGTAATGCATTTTCCGCCGCTCGCCAGGCAGCTTCTCTACCTGCACGATCGCCATCGAAGCAAAAAACAACCTCAGGACTGGCCCTTAATAATTGTTTTAAATGATCCGGTGTGGTTGAAGTACCCAGTGTGGCAACTGCATTTGTAATACCATGTTCGGCCAAAGCAATAACATCCATATAACCTTCAACAATGAGTACTCGTTCAAGTTTACGGTTCTGTTTTTTTGCCTGATAGAGGCCGTACAGCTCTGTTCCTTTATGAAAAATCGGTGTTTCAGGCGAGTTAAGGTATTTTGGTGTTGAATCGTCTAATACTCGACCGCCAAAACCAATAACTCGGCCTCTGCGATCACGAATTGGAAACATAAGACGATGTCGAAAGCGATCGTAGGTCCGTCCAGCATCATTTTTGATCAACAAACCGGCATCCAGAAGCTGCTTAACTTGTGCTTGAGAAGAACCAAAGGTTTTTAAAACATTATCCCAACCATCTGGCGCCATACCGATGCCAAACATTTCAACTGTTTTTTTAGATAACCCTCGAGTCTTTAAATAATCCACAAAAAGCTGTCTGTCGGGGTGAGTTTGTAACTGATGGACGTAAAATTGGCTGACTTTATCCATCAAGTCATAGAGGTTTTTCTGTTGCGGAGATTGCGAGACATTTTGTGTGGTCGGCACAGTCATCCCCACATGATCAGCTAGTTCCTGAATAGCTTCAGGAAAACTAAGTTGATCGTATTCCATGAGGAATCCTATTGCTGTGCCATGTGCACCACAGCCAAAGCAATGATAAAACTGCTTTTCCGGACTAACTGTAAACGAAGGAGTTTTTTCATTATGAAAAGGACAGCAGGCATGCAAATTCTTGCCTGCTTTTTTCAAAGCAACCCGGGCATCTATGATATCTACGATATCAACCCGGGCTAGCAGTTCATCAATGAATTGTGGGGGTATTTGACCAGCCATATCTGGTATTATGGCTGAATTTTATTGAAAATATTAACCATATCTTATGAGATACGGCAGCGTTGCTGTTTTAATTGCTTAACGCTGATTTTACTTTTCCACTAACTGCGGCCATATCAGCACGGCCTTGAATTTTTGGTCGCAACACATTCATGACTGCGCCCATGTCTTTAATACTGCTTGCATCAGCTTCTTCAATGGCTGTTTGGATTTCTTGAGCAACCTCTTCTTCAGATAGCTGCTCAGGCATGAACTCTTCAATAACGGCAAGTTCAGCTTTTTCGATATCCGCCAAATCTGCACGAGAGGCATTTTCATACTGTTCTAATGCTTCACGACGTTGTTTGCTCATCTTAGTCAGGATGACAACAATATCGTCATCAGAAAGGTCAACCCGGTTATCTACTTCAACTTGCTTAATCGCTGCTGAAATTTGACGAAGCACGGCAAGACGTTCTTTGTCTTTCGCACGCATAGCGTCTTTTATGCTGTCTTGAATAGTAACTTTTAACGGGCTGGCTTCTGCAGGCATGGTATTGGACTTGTCTCTGAATAACGATTTTAGTAAAGACGGATACGGCTTGCGTTTTCGCGAGACAGTTTCTTCTGGTGACGTTTTACGGCTGCTGCTGCGGCACGTTTACGTACAGTTGTTGGTTTTTCATAAGCTTCACGAGCACGGGCTTCGGCAACAGTGCCAGCTTTTTCACATGCACGTTTAAAACGACGTAGAGCGACGTCAAATGGTTCGTTCTCTTTAACTCTTACTGCAGGCATTCAAAAAACTCCCTAAACAATTCTTGTATGGAAACCCCTAATTGTACGAAATATTTACCGGAAAGCAAACAGTTAAATCACTTTATTTATAAAAAAGGGCATAATAGTCACGTTTACTCACAATATAGTTTAGGTAAAAAATGCGTGTTTTAGGTATTGAATCTTCCTGTGACGAGACAGGTATCGCCATTTACGACACTGAAAAAGGTTTATTAGCTCATCGCTTATTTAGCCAAATAGCTATGCATGCCGAATATGGTGGTGTCGTCCCAGAGCTGGCTTCGAGAGATCATATTCGTAAAACCTTACCTTTAATCGAAGAAGTATTATCCGAGGCAGGATTATCCAGAAGTGATATTGATGGCATTGCATACACGGCTGGACCAGGTTTAGCTGGTGCATTACTGGTTGGCGCCGCGATAGGTCGCAGCCTTGCCTGGGCTCTCAATATTCCTGCCTTAGCGATAAATCACATGGAAGGGCATTTATTATCTCCTTTACTCGAAACACCATCTCCAGCCTTTCCTTTTGTCTCATTACTCGTGTCAGGTGGTCATACTTTGCTAGTGGATGTAAAAGGGGTTGGCCAATACGAGCTACTGGGTGAATCCATTGACGATGCCGTTGGCGAGGCTTTTGATAAAACAGCCAAACTACTTGGGATGGATTATCCTGGTGGCCCCTATCTGGCTGCCAAGGCCGAACAAGGTATTGCCGATCGCTTTGTTTTTCCTCGTCCGATGACCAATCGACCTGGCCTCGATTTTAGCTTCAGTGGCTTAAAAACATTTGCTATGAATACCTGGCTGGACACAAAACAAACGGAACAGGATAAAGCGGATATTGCTTTAGCTTTTCAGACAGCTGTTGTCGAAACCCTCGCTATCAAATGTAAAAGAGCCCTCAAACAAACAGGGCATAAACGTTTAGTGGTGGCCGGAGGCGTGAGTGCCAATAAAGCGCTTCGTCATAAACTAGACTCGATGAAGGGCGTTGAAGTGTTTTATCCGCGACAAGCATTTTGCAGTGATAATGGCGCTATGATTGCTTTTGCAGGCGCCATGCGCCATGAGGCAATGAAACATCAAGATGTGCCAAGTTTTACTGTCAGACCTCGCTGGCCGCTGAATGAACTCAGCCCACCATAAACTAACCAGATTTAGATTCTTCTTTAGCGAGCAAACGGCGTATATTGCCATGATGTCGGGCAATCAATAGCAGTGCTGTCAGCAAGATAATCCAACGTGCATTAACACTGTCAATCAGCCACAAGCTGTAGACGGGTGTTAAGCCAGCAGCCACGAGGGCAGATAGCGATGATATTCGTGTCGCAGCAAAGATAATTAACCACGTCGCTAAGCCTGCAGCAGCCAGAGCAGGGGACAAAGCAATAAAACCGCCCAACGCTGTCGCGACTCCCTTACCCCCCTTAAACTCAAAGAAAACGGGGAATAAATGTCCTAAAAAGGCTGCGAATGCCGTACCCGCTACCCATACCATTTCAAGACCGACTGCATGTGCCACTGCAACAGGAATGACACCTTTTAGAACATCAAACAGCAATACGGTAGCGGCAAGCTTCTTTCCTCCAAAACGCAGCACATTAGTGGCTCCAGGGTTGCCAGATCCCTGCGTTCTCGGGTCAGGTAAGCCTGCCAGTTTACAGAGAATGATGGCACTGGATAATGAACCAAAAAGATAAGCGACCACCAATAAGATGACGGGTAAGGTATAAGTCTCAAGCATGATATGATGCTACCTTTTAAAAACGTTGCGACATTATAGGTCGCGAATCAGTGATTGCCACCCTTTAACAGATCGAGATATGGATAAAATTTTTCTTAACGACCTTAAAATCGATACCATTATTGGTATTTACGACTGGGAAAGACACACCCAACAGACCCTGACTTTTGATCTCGAAATGGACTGGGATATTCGTAAAGCTGCGGAAACAGACGACATCAGTAACACTCTCGATTATGGTGCGATCGCCCAAAAAATTGTTAACTTTGTTAAAGCCAGTGACTATCAGCTCATTGAGACACTCGCTGAAGATCTTACGCAGATGCTACTCACTGAATTTTCAATTCCAAAACTCAAGCTGACACTAAGCAAACCTGTCGCTCTTCATGGGCAAAACACCGCGCGGATTGTGATTGAACGAAGCAAATAATGCACAAGAAAAGAAACGGCTACCTGCTTGGATTAGGCTGCAATATTGCGCCTTTTGAGAATTTTTCTCAGATTATTGCCCAGCTCTTGGCACATTTTGCGAGTTTTGATATCAGTCGGGTATTACACATTCCTCCAGTAGGAATGAACAGTCAGCATGACTTCCTTAATGCTGTAATTTTCATTGAGACTGATATATCGAAAGAAAGTCTGAAAGATATCTGTAACGACATAGAAACGACACTTGGACGAGATCGAGCAGATCCTGATCGCAAACATAAAGATCGACCTGCCGACTTAGATATTCTTTGCTCACTGACTGTACCGGATGACCTGAATACTCCTGCCAGACAAGTGACAGATGAGTATTTTCTTTATCCATTAATCGACGAGTTGTTTTTATTCTTAGCTGACAAGCCCATTACGAAGAGCATTCAAAGAGGCACCGCTATCCAAGTGGGTCATTTATCGTTTGGAGAGTCGGCGACCACCATCCACCGCGATTGATACACCGGTCAGAAAAGGGTTATCTAATAAACTTCTTACCGCCAAAAAGACTGGTTCGGCGCCACCTTCACAGCCTAATGGGGTTTCAGACATCATCTGTTGCCTCACCTCATCAGAGTGTGACTCGGTGAATAGCACAGGCCCGGGAGCAACGGCATTGACTTTTATCGTTGGCGCGTATTTTTTAGCCAACACCAGCATCATATTATGAAGTCCAGCTTTAGTCGTGCCATAAGTATCAAAACGAGTGGTCGGATTTTCCACGTTGATATCGGTAATATGCACGATATCAGCAGGTTTGTTGTCATCTCCCTGAAACTTATTCTTCAAGCCTTCGTTGATAAGAAAAGGTGCCATCATGTGCACATAAAAAAACTGTTCATACTGCTCAGCAGCTTTTGCTAAATCATCTGGTGTGGGTGAAAAAGAAGACGCATTATGGATAACGGCTCTTATAGACTCACAACGTTGTTGGCAATCCTCAATAAAGGTCATTATTGTTTCCGTCGACGAAAAATCGGCCTGCACTGTTTCGATACCCAAGTCACGCATTTCTTGGACACCCGACGTCTCAGTACGATAATGTGCTAATACATTACAACCTTGTTCATGGAATCGTTTGGCCATATGCAAACCCACTCGACGACTCGTGCCTGTCACCAATACAACCTGTTGCAATTGCTGCTCCTTAATGATGAATAATCCAGATACATTATCGACTGTTTCTCCCGAAGCGCAACAGCACAGTGATGCGTTAAAAGAAATCATAAAGACACAGATCTATTCTCAAGCTGGTTCAATTCCTTTTTCTGATTATATGCAAGCTTGTCTGTATACCCCAGGCTATGGATACTACAGTGCAGGCAGTCATAAACTGGGCAAGTATGGTGACTTCACTACAGCTCCAGAGATCAGTCATTTCTTTGGTTATAGTATTGCCACACATATACATGACGTGTTGGTACAGTTAACAAAAAAGCAGATACTCGAATTTGGGGCAGGATCGGGACAGCTGGCCGCCGATATCATGACTTATCTCAAAAGCCAGCACCAGTTACCTGAGTATTATTTCATTCTAGAAATCAGCGCAGATTTACGACAACGGCAACGGGCCTATCTGCAGCAACATATCCCTGAACTTATGGATCGCTTTATTTGGTTGGATAGCCTGCCAGAAAAGTTTGAAGGGGTTATTGTGGCCAATGAAGTATGTGATGCCATGCCAGTTAACCTTATAAAAATAAAAGATAATGAATTATTTGAACGTCATGTTGGCTGGAATAATAACGCGTTCGCATGGCAAGACAGGGCCATCACGAAAGCTGATCTTCAAAAACAAGCTGAGCGTATTCAATCCTTTATTTCAACTGAATATTACGAGACTGAAATCAACTTAACAGCACAGCAATGGCTACAAACTACGGCTCAATCACTAAAAGCCGGCGCCATCTTTATTATTGACTATGGTTATAGCTTTACAGAGTTCTACCGCGAAGAAAGAGAGCAGGGGACCTTATGTTGCTATTTTCGTCATCAAATCAATGATGACCCATTCTTTTTACCTGGGCTGCAAGACATCACGACACACACTGAGTTCTCAACTCTGGCTGACATTGCTTTGGAACAAGATCTGGATGTCGCCGGATTCCATGAACAAAGTGATTTTCTAATAGCAGGCGATATCACCTCAATTGCGGCGAAGTGCCATAGTGAAATGACATCAGCTGACTGGCTACAACAAAGTGCGGCTTTAAAGCAGTTATTGATGCCAGGTCAAATGGGACAGCAATTTAAAGTCTTGAGTCTGACAAAGAACATTAATTCACTGCCACGACTTTCAGTAAGTGACAGGCGCTATCAACTCTAAAAAACAGGCAAAAAAAGGGGCACAAGGCCCCTTTTAAAGTAGGAAATAAACCGCTGGAATTATTTCTTCAGCGCTTCCAGTTCTTTTTGTAACTTATCCATTTTTTCACTCATATCAAATAACACTTCTTTGATATTAGCCATATCATCGCGAAGATTACTGGTTTCTTGCTTATTACGCGCAATATCTTCTTTCAACTCTGGGCTGATAAGTGCATCTTTTGAATCAGCTTGACGTTCTGCAACGGTTTGTAAGACTGTAGGAATATCAATCTCAATCCAGTCTGTTCTTTCTTTACCCGTCTCAGGATCAATGTGATATGACATACCATTATCAAGAGCAACTCTTACAGCAGGTTCTGAGTCAAACTTTCTTGTACCAGGCAGCAAAGGATTAACACGGCGGTCAATTTCCTGACCTGTGTATTGATCTTTGTCACGATAATCTTCATGCAACAAACCGAAGATGATGTTTAAACGTCCACCACTCATGAAAACACGACCACTATCACTTTGACGCTCTTTCGCAATCATGCCCTGATGCACACCAAGCGTCACGAAAGTCACATCTTCATTTGGCTGCGCACGGCTCAATCCATTCGCTAAGCCATTACTCAGAATTTGTAACTCTGCAGGTGAAAACAAGGGGTTTTGGCGTTGGTTGAACAGTACTTTTTCATTTACATAAAGAGACTCTAAAACCGTACGCATTGTATCTGGAGATATTGAGTAAGGATGGTCGTTAGCCACACCCGGCACATCACGATCGACAATTTTAACGTACTGCAAACCTGTTTCAAATAAGGTTTTTCCCTCTGTAGAAATTTCTACTTCATCAGATTTTTTCAGTGGGTTACCACAACCACTCAGCCCCAGGCTCAGGGCTAAAGCAACGGTCACTGCCGTGCTGTACTTCACAATGCCTCGCATAGATTCTTCCTCGTTTTAGTTAACCCGTTTATTAGCGGGAGGTGTGAGTTCTGCTTTTTGTTCTCTGCATAACAACGTCTGAACGGATTCTCGTGGATCGTACCCTTCAAACAAAATTTTGCATACTTGTTCCACTATCGGCATTTCAATTTTAGCTTGTCGAGCTCTTATCATGACCTCTTTGGCAGCATGCATGCCTTCTACCGTTTTACCTACAGCTTGAACAGCATCTTCAACACTGAGTCCTCTTCCTATCGCCAAACCTAATTGGCGGTTACGACTTTGGTCATCCGTACAGGTTAAAATTAAATCACCAATTCCAGACAAGCCAAACAGTGTTTCAGTTTCAGCCCCTAGTGCTGCGGCTAAACGTCTTATCTCCGCCATACCTCGTGTAATCAATGCTGCTCGGGCATTAGCCCCAAAGCCTAAACCATCAGAAATACCTGCGCTGATCGCTAATACATTTTTCACTGTGCCGCCAATCTGTACTCCCAGCACATCATAAGTTGTGTACACACGTAGTGTCGAAGAGTGAAATAGTCCCGCCAATTGCTCAGCAAAATGCCCCTCTTCCGACGCGACAGTAAAGGCAGTAGGAAGATTAGCGGCAACTTCTGCAGCAAAGGATGGACCGGATATGACAGCCAAAGGATGACTTTCACCTAATACCGAACGAGCAACATCATAGAGCAACTCACCCGTATCTGGAGCCAACCCTTTGGTCGCCCAACTAACTGGCGTTGTCTCTCCAAGCCTTGGCTTGATCATATGCAAGCTTTCAACAAACGCTTTACTGGGAACAGAAACTAGTACATGTCGACAATCACGTATGGCTGTATCGAGATCATCAACAATGGATAAGGCCTCAGGAAAAGCTTGACCTGGTAAATAACGCGTATTCTCACGCGACGACGTCATCTCCGAACGATGTTGTTTATCACGTCCCCATAACCAGGTCTGATGACCATTTCTGGCCATCGCCATCGCCAATGCCGTTCCCCAGGCACCGGCACCCATAACTAATGTTGGTGTTAAATTGGCCTGTTCTGCCACAGCCGCTACCCAAGTCTTAGTGAGTGGTGTTTGATTTTGCTTCGCGGGCTTGTCTTTCTACCTGTTCTTTCTGGTGCAAGTACATCGCATCAAAATTTACTGGCGCTAAGACAAGTTGTGGGAAGCCACCTTTGGTCACCAGATCAGAAACGACTTCTCTGACGAAAGGGAAAAGGGTATTCGGACAATAGCTGCCGACTAATGGTCCCATTTCTTCTGTGGTGTAGCCCGTTAAAGTAAAAATACCAGCTTGTTTGACTTCCACAAGAAATGCCGTCTTATCACCTACTTTTGCTGTGACAGTAACTGACAAAATAATTTCATGTGTATCATCGTCGATACGGTTGTATTCATTACCTAGCTGCAAATCCAATTGCGGACGCCATTCCTCACGGAAAATTTCTGGTGAATTAGGTGACTCAAAAGACACATCTTTTGTGTAAATTTTTTGAATCACAAAACGTGGTTTTTGCTGCTCTTCACCTGCTGCTGTATTTTCTTCAGCCATCTCTATTCCTTCTTGTTTTAAGATTGCGCCAGGAGGCTGTCTAACTCTTTGCTGCGATCAATCGCAACTAAATCAGTGTAGCCACCTATGGCTTTATTATTGATAAATATTTGTGGCACGGTTCTTTGTTGGCTCTTTTTCATCATCTCTTCTCTTTTAGAGGGATCAAGATCCACACGAATTTCGTCGTACTTAACGCCTTTACGCTCCAGCAGTTGCTTTGCCATCACACAGTAGGGACAGTGAGCGGAAGAATAAACGATTACTTTTGCCACAATAAAAATCCTGCCATTTTGTTTAATTAACTAAAGAGGGGTAATTTTGCCTCTTTCCATCCATTAATGCCGCCAGTCATTACATAGACTTCCTCGAAGTCATTCGATTTGAACTTTTTAGCAGCATTTTTTGCACGTTGACCACTGGCACATACAATGACTAATGGTTGCGACTTATTTTTTAGCTTACTAATTTCTTCATCCAACTTGGAGAGCGGGAGGTTTACTGAGTCAGCAATATGCCCTTTTTCAAACTCTTCCGGTTCTCGCACATCAACAAACTTACCTTTGTACTGATTGACTAGTCGGACTGACTGGTTCACATCAAGCGGATGTAATCCTGTCAGTTTACGATTAATTGCATCGGAAAAAACTAACCAAGCTAATACAATCCATGCCGTGCTTAAAATCCAATGATTAACAATAAACTCGCCCAAATTTTCCATATCAACCCTTAAAGCTGTCTTAAAATTAGATTAATTTTTTGCAGAACAGAATACTTCACGCATCATCTCAATCAAACGAAGCGTTCGTTCATCGTTTACACGATAATAAATGCGATTAGCGTCACGACGAGACATGAGAATCTCTTTTTCACGCAATTTTGCCAAATGCTGGGAGACGTTACTTTGTGTCGTGCCAACATGCTCTACGATATCCTGAACGGATAATTCATTTTCTCCAATCGCGCAGAGAATCTTCAAACGAAGAGGATGAGACATCGCTTTCAGTGCAAATGCAGCACGCTCGATATCATTATCAGCCGCGATAGAATCCATGTTTAAAGCTTGTGCCACAATTTTGCCCGTCAGTACCCGTGACTGTATTTCATCACAAAACACCATATAATACACGGCATCAATTCTTAATGACATACAAGACAACGGTGAGTCAGCAGAGAGCCAGACCACCATTCGTTTTAAGGACTAATCAATGACTCAAACACACAGACCTCTGGCGCTCATCATCTTCGATGGATGGGGCTACAGCGAATCCGCAGAAAACAATGCTATTCTCGCAGCAGATACCCCAAACTGGGATGATATGTGGAAAAACTATCCACACACATTAATCAATGCCTCAGGGGAGGGTGTGGGGCTGCCTGGCGATCAAATGGGTAATTCTGAAGTCGGTCATTTAAACTTGGGCGCGGGGCGCGTGGTTTATCAGGAATTTACCCGTATTAGTCTGGCAATCAAGAATGGTGAGTTTTTTAACAATCGTGTTTTGATTGATGCCGTAGAAAAAGCAAAAAAAACTGATAACGCGGTACATATCTTTGGCTTACTGTCTGACGGTGGTGTTCACAGTCACGAACAACATCTTCATGCGATGGTCGAACTAGCCGCGAAGCAGGGTGCTAAAAACATTTACGTCCATGCCTTCCTCGATGGACGCGATACACCGCCGAAAAGCTCTCACACGGCTATTGAAAAACTTGAGGACAGTTTTAAAACATCAGGCGCCGGAAGACTTGCTACAGTTATCGGTCGATTCTACGCCATGGACAGAGATAATCGCTGGAATCGTGTCGAAGAAGCTTATCAACTCATCACTGAAGGTAAGGGTCAGTATCAGGCAGCAACAGGCATCGAAGCCCTGCAGGCGGCTTATGAACGAGAAGAGACCGATGAGTTTGTTAAAGCCACTACCATTGGCGATCCAGTGAAAGTGAATGATGGTGACAGCATCATCTTTATGAACTTCCGTTCAGATCGTGCCCGCGAATTGACAGAATGTTTCATCAACCCTGAATTTTCAGGTTTTACACGACCACGACAGATCGAATTAGCAGATTTTGTCACGCTAACAGAATACAAAAAAGACTTTACCGCACCTATCGCCTTCCCCACAGAAAAGTTACATAACATCTTGGGGGAATATTTATCGGCTCAGGGTAAAACTCAACTACGTATTGCCGAAACAGAAAAATACGCACATGTGACTTTTTTCTTCAACGGTGGTCAGGATGCGCCTTATGAGGGTGAGGACCGTATACTCATCCCATCACCTAAAGTGGATACCTATGATCAACAACCTGAAATGAATGCACCCGAAGTCACTGAAAAACTGGTCGAAGCCATTAACAGCGAAAAATACGATGTCATCATCTGTAACTTCGCCAACGCTGACATGGTAGGCCATACCGGTAATTTTGCTGCAGCGGTAAAGGCCATTGAAACACTGGATGTCAGTTTGGGTAAAATCTGGTCAGCAATAGAAAAAGTCGGCGGTGAAATGCTGGTAACCGCTGACCATGGAAACGCCGAGCGCATGGTCAATCATGAGACGGGGCAGCCCCACACCGCCCATACAAACAACGTTGTTCCGTTATTATTCGCGGGTCGTGAAGCCGACTGTGTTGATGGGGGCACTTTGTCTGATATCGCACCAACGATGTTGTCTTTGATGGGGCTGACAATCCCTGATGAAATGAATAAAAAACGATTAGTTCTGCCCAAGTAAACAAAAACGTGACATTAAAGATCTTACTGGCGAGCTTAAGCCTGCTGATCTGTTTCAGTGTTCATGCTGAGACAGACTCAGCGGCACGCTTAGATGACGTTCGTGATGAAATAAAATCCCTAAATAGCGATCTTTCTGCAAAGAAGGCTGACAGGGAAGCTCTGTTCGAGAAATTAAAAAAACAGAGCCGACAAGTTTCTGAACTGAACAAACAGCTGCGAAATATCGAAACCCAAATAGACAATAAACATAAAGAGGTTGAGGCCTTACGTCAGGAAATGGGCATTAAAGAAAAAGAACAAAAACAACAACTAGATGCCCTTTATAGTCAGATACGCACCGCTTTTATTCATGCCGAACCCAGTTATCTTGAACTCTTACTTAATCAGAAAGATATTTCTACTCTGAGTCGAGGCAGTACGTATTTTCGCTATTTCCATCAGGCCAGACAGCAAGAGCTACATAATATTCACCAACTGCTAACCAAGCTTAACAATGAGCAACGTGAAGTATTGCTTGCTCAACAGTCACTGGAAAACATGCTAACGCAACAGCGTTCTAAGCAAACTGAGCTTCAGCAACAAACCGAACAAAGAAAAGCGACATTGGTCGCGCTAGATAAAAGCATCACCAGCCAAGATAGTCGTTTAGCCTCTTTAAAAGAAGAAGAAAAAAACCTACAACAGCTACTCAATTCACTGAGTAAAAAGCCTACACCAACACCACCGGCACCCAAGCCAGGCAAGAAACTCACGGCTGTGAAACCAAACACACCTTTTTCACGTCTGACAGGTAAACTAGATTGGCCAGTGAGTGGAAAAATACTTGCCCGCTATGGTAGCTCGAGAAATCTTGGTAAACTCAAGTGGCAAGGTATCGTCATTGCGTCACCAACTGGAAATGATGTCAAAGCCACAGCAGCCGGCACCATTGTCTTTGCTGACTGGTTGAGAGGGTTTGGTCTGTTAATCATCATTGATCACGGTGATAAATACATGACCCTCTATGGCAACAATGAATCACTACTGAGAGATGTCGGTGAATATGTTAAGGCCGGCGATGTTATAGCACAGTCAGGCGAACAAGGAATTCGCGGCCTTTCCGGCCTATATTTTGAAATTCGTCACCGAGGCAGCCCAACAAATCCATTAAAATGGTTGGGAAAACAAGGCTGACAAGTCTTATCGATTAAGGAAGGAATATGAGTTTGTTTAAACGTGATTTCGGCTTAATTACCAGCGGCGTAATTTTAGGTGCCACCCTCGTATTTGGCCAAATGGTTTTTGCTGACAGGGAAGCCACTAAACCCGATCTACCTCTTGAAGACTTGCGAACTTTTTCTGAGATTTTTGGCAGAATAAAAAGCAGTTATGTAGAGCCAGTAGAAGATAAACAATTATTAGAAAATGCCATTCGCGGCATGCTTTCTGGTCTGGATCCACACTCGACATACTTGGATAAAGATCAGTTCAAAGAGTTACGTGAAGGCACCTCTGGCGAGTTCGGTGGTTTAGGTATCGAAGTCAGTATGGAAGATGGCTTTGTCAAAGTAGTGACACCTATTGATGATACCCCTGCAGCTAAAGCCGGTATCAAGCCAGGTGATTTAATTATTCGTCTTGATGATACGCCAGTTAAAGGAATGACACTGAACGATGCCGTTGACATCATGCGCGGCAAACCTGGTACGGATCTGATGCTAACCGTCATTCGTGAAGGCGAAGATACACCGCTAAAAATTAATATCACTCGTGCCATTATCAAAGTGGAGAGTGTTAAGAAAAGAATGTTGGAACCCGGTTATGCCTATGTTCGGATTTCTACCTTCCAGTCTCGAACGGGTGAAAGCTTAAGAGAAGCTATTTCTGACCTGAAAAAAGAAAATAATGGCGCCTTAAACGGACTGGTTCTGGATTTACGTAACAATCCAGGTGGCGTACTAGATGCCGCCGTTGAAGTTTCTGATGCTTTCATAGAAAAAGGCCTTATTGTTTATACCGAAGGTCGTATTGCAGACTCAGATCAGAAATTCCATGCGACGCCAGACGATATGTTGAAAAGCGCGCCACTCGTTGTCTTAGTCAACGGTGGCTCTGCTTCCGCTTCTGAGATTGTGGCTGGTGCCTTACAGGATCATGACCGTGCCGTCATTATGGGAACAAAAACCTTCGGTAAAGGCTCTGTCCAAACAGTGATGCCTCTTACCAATGACACAGCTGTGAAGATGACGACTGCTCGCTATTACACGCCATCAGGTCGCTCTATTCAAGCAGAAGGTATTGTGCCTGATATTGAGCTTAAACCCGTACATATTTCAGCCATCGAAGATGCAGAGTTTACGCCTCTTCGTGAGCGTGATTTAGCACATCACCTTATGAATGGTGATGAAGAAGAAGAGACCGATGCAAAACAGAACCAGGCTGATAAAGAGAAAGAACAGCCGCTAGAAGTCTCTGATTATGCTTTATCTCAAGCACTTAATTTGTTGAAGGGAATGACCATCCTTAAAAAATAAAGGATAGCTTATGTCTACTGTATTGATACCTCTCGCCGAGGGTTTTGAAGAGATTGAAGCGGTTACCGTTATCGATCTACTGAGAAGAGCAGAGATCAATGTAGTAACGGCTAGCCTTAGCCAGCGACATCAGGTTACAGGCAGTAGACAGATTGTTCTGTTTGCTGACCATTTACTTGAGGATATGGTTAACGCTGATTTTGACATGATTGTTTTGCCGGGCGGACAGCCCGGCACAAACAATCTTAATCAAGATTCCCGTATTTCAGTGTTATTACAAAAGCAGTTAAATGCTAATAAACACATCGCTGCCATTTGTGCTGCTCCGCTGGTACTAGCTCATGCTAAAATCCTCAATCAGCATAAAGCCACTTGCTATCCGGGAGCAATAAAGCAAGAAGATTGGCCTGAAATCTCACTTTCCGATGAGTCTGTTATCGTCGATGGCAGAATAATTACTTCAAAAGGACCTGGTACAGCGATGGATTTTGCCTTAACCCTTATTGAAGTTCTGACAAACCATCAAACTCGACATACCGTTGAACAAGATTTGGTAAGAAAGTAAAACCTATGGCCTTACTTACAGCTAACGATTTGTCTATTCTTCTGGTTGAACCATCAGCCATGCAGCTCAAACTGATTATGCGTCATCTGCATGAAGAGGGTGTGCATAAAATTGATGGTGTCAGCAGCGGTAAAGAAGCATTAGACTTTATTGATAAATATCCGCCAGATCTGGTCATTACCGCCATGTATTTACCGGATATGACTGCCAATGAGCTTATAGAGACCGTTATACACAAACACCCTCAACTGAATATGTCCTATATGCTGATCTCAAGTGAAAAAGGGCATGCGGCACTTGAACCCGTTAGGCAAGCTGGTGTGATTGCCATTCTACCTAAACCCTTCGATCATAAAGATTTACAACGTGCTATCAGAGCCACACTCGATATCATTGATCCGGAAGAGATTACTCTTGAAAGCTATGATGTGAGTGAACTCAGTTTGTTGGTGGTAGATGACAGCCTGACATCGCGTAATCACATTATGCGTATTTTTAGTACGATGGGGATCTTACATATTGATGATGCCGAAAATGGCCGCAAAGCATTAGATAAGATCAATGAAAACCATTATGACCTCATTGTGACTGATTTGAATATGCCGGAAATGGATGGGCATGAATTAGTACAATACATCAGAAATGATATGGGTAATGACGCTATCCCCATCATGATACTCACCACCGAAAATAATGAAGCACGATTAGGGCAGGTCGAGCAGGCCGGAGTCTCAGCCATTCTCAACAAACCTTTCGAGCCGCATACCATTCGCGAAATGTTATTCCGTTTACTTGACTCATAAAAGAATTTTGTCGCTACATTGCTTGATATCAAGCCTATCATCATAGTTCGTTTTTTTAGCTGATTACACTGTTCAGCTCTGTCTGATAAGAGGAATAACTTATTCGCACCCACCTATTATAGCCAGTTGGTCGGTAAATTCTGATGCAAAAACTCCTGCAGAACCCTCACTTTTAATGTTTTAGCAAAACGATCAGCGACACAAAAATAATAGTCTAATGGCTCAGGCTCACCATGAAGCTCTGTATGACTTCCCTCCTCAAATAAAGAAATAAGCCTGCCTTCCGCCACATGTTGAGTCACAACAAAAGCGGCGATTCTAGCAATACCTCCTCCAGCGAGTGTGATATTAGCCAACATATCGATATCATCACAAACCATGGCTGTTCTCACTTCAGGCTGAAAGCGTTGCCCATGCCGTAAAAATGACCAGCCTACAATTTTCTCATCAACAGGTATCTTAAATAACAAACATCTATGCTGACGTAATTCAGCGATGGAATCCGGTATACCGTTTTTATTCAGATACTCTGGCGACGCACAATAAACTAACGGAACCGTGGTTAGTCTGTTCGCCACCAGACTGTCATCTAACTGCTCACGTATTCTGATGCTGACATCAATACCTTCCTGTCGATGATCGACATGTCTGTCACTGGCAATCAGCTCTATACTCAAATCCGGATATTGTTCATAAAATATGGGGAGGAGGGGAGCGAGAACATGTCGTGCAAATGCAGCTGAGCAGGCTATTTTTAGTCTTCCAGACACCTTGCCTTCTACGTATGAAACGGCCTCAGCTGCCAACTCCATTTCCTGCAATAAACCCTTAACACGCTGGTAATACACCTCACCAGTATCGGTCAATGCCAGACTTCTTGTTGTTCTGGTCAATAAACGTGTACCAAGAGATGACTCTAAGCGTGCAATATTTTGGCTGACCGCTGCGGCACTTATGCCAAGTCTTCTTGATGCCGCGGCAAGACTACCTAACTCGACCGATCTGACAAAACTCTCAACGCCACGCATTGTGTCCATTTGTACTTTACCAACAATAATAATGAAAAATTAATAAGCTTAGCTTAACAGTACAATTAGTTTATATGCACTACAAACTTAACAATAGCAAGACTAAACTGCTCACATTGCTTAAGAGGAGTTAATTAATGAATACAAAAAAATTACCCGTTAAACTCACGCCGTATGTTTTTGCACTTTATATGGCAGGTATTATGGCCTTCTTAATGTGCTTAATTATTACTGGCGTTAATCAGGGCCTATCCTCACACTACATCAGTGATGCCCTAAACGCATACAAAGTTGCCATGCCCGCCGCCTTTATTTGTATTCTTATTGTTAGACCTTTTGTGGCTTTTCTGGTGAAAAAAATCGTGCATATGGCCTAAGTGTTCTCATACAGTGATATCAAGCTCAACCATGTCTCTGGTTGAGCTTGTACTGCACTGAAAAAACTAAAAAAGTGAAACAGGTTTAATCCAGATCGGTCTCGCGAATACGCAAAAAGCGGGCAAACCGAGGCAATCCAGTTTTAGTAACCCCCTGATAACGATAGGTAATGACACTGCCGATGGGAGGTGGGTTAATACGGTCTTGATCTGATAAGCCGCTACCGATCGAAAAGACCCGGCCTTGCTTATTTTTAACACGTAATGCGCCTAACTGATTAGTGTATTTACCTTTGCCTGGCAAATGCGCAATAACGGTGGCTTCAGCATCATCATATGGCTTGAGTTTTAATAAAGCCTGCGTTCTCCCACCGTGATGTTTAGCTGACGCCAGATGTAAAATCAGACCTTCAGCACCGTGTTCTATCTTATCTTGTAACAGGTCTTGTAAAGCCGTTTTGTTTATCAGCCGATATTGTTTAACAGGTTTAATATGTGGCAGATTTAGTTTTGTGATTAAACTTGTGTAGTTTTGATAACGTTGTTCAAAAGGCAGTTCACGATCGGGCATATCAAACACCCGATAACTCACTTTTCGCCAAGCTTCATCATCCGGTATTTGTGTTCTTATAATGCCACTGAGCCGTGCAAAGTCTTGATGTTTAGTCCACAACTCACCATCCAACCATACATCGGGTAGGGAAGCAGTAAACCAGTCTGGGGCGTTGATAATATTGCCACTACGGGTCAGAAGTTGTTGACCTGTCCAGATAGCCCGTACACCATCGAACTTTTCACTGACGAGATAGGCAGATACTGGCTCAGTCCTCTCTGGCTTATAGACACTGGCCAGTTGCACGGGTGGCATAGTCTGAGCAGCATGAACTAGCCCATTAAGACTAAGCAGGGTGAAAATGAAAACAACAGTGATAGCACGCTGTATACGTGGCATATTTGCCTCCTTGCAAATTAATTAATAGTAATTGCCTCTGGCATCCTGCCAATAGACGTCTTGACTCGGTTTACTCTAACTCTGATGCGATTGTTTGAGCTAATGTCGCTGACAGTGATGCGTTTCTTCTGCGCTCAGGACACAGAGCACTACGGAATCCCAGATAGTCGGGTTTTAATGCGCGTAGGGTAGCAATATCCTCAATGCGTAAAGCACCTGCCAAGCCACATAAACTTTCTGCGTTTTTCACTATGTTTACAAACGCTGTCAACGCATCAATTGACCATAAATCCAATAAAGAGCGACCATTTTTTTCTGCGGTATCAACCATCACACCGCTAAAACCTGCTTTTAGAACCTGTTCTATTACATCAGTTTCATAATTACGATCAGCAAATATCACAGCAATTACCGGCGTGGTGAGTTGTTTGATAACTGGCGTTAATGCTTGTAAACAGTCCGCTTGTTCTTCACCTCCGAATAAGCCAATTTTGACATAATCCACGCCTGTTCCAACCATATTCATGATTGCCGGCTCAATGACATCAAACTGCATTGGCAAATCACCAATTGTCGCGCTGGTTAGACAACGTCCCGATACCGACTTAACAATATCTTCCACTATATCTACAGGCAAAGCGCCTAAGGCCCCTTTTGCCGGCTGTTTCATATCAAGAATATCTGGCAGACAGCCGTTGAGGCTCTGAGCTTCTTCCAATGACTGTACACTGGCTAGCCATTTTGTATTATTCGACATTGATACCTGCTTCTCTCACCTTTTTCATTAACCAGCCCCACGCTTCCCACTCGCGTTCACCCGCTGTTTTTTCCATACCGATGGTCAAATAGTTAATTTCATCGCGAATTTTTTGTTCTGGCAACATCGACAAACGGCTAACCAATATGGCGGCTTCAATGACGGCACTTTGTGCACGGTTATATCCACGAAATAAGCCATGTTGCTGTTCATGTACAACATCGCCATAAAAACAGGCGCGGGGATCATCGTCATCAACATTCTGGATAGCTATTTCTGTGTGGCTAAGTGCATTTGTTAAATAGAGACTATCTATCTTTTCACATGCTGAAGATGGCCATTGTCGGTGCCCGGTTAATGCTCCTGCAAACACGCGTACATCATCCGTGTAGTTAATACTACATGAGCGATGACGCATTAAGTTATTGTAAGTTGTCGATGGTTTAAAAGGTTTTATTTGAAAGTAACCATTTACTTCACTAACACCCATAGGCGCATGATGTGCTGTACCATCAGCATTTTTTGTCGTCACAATAACTTCATGAATTTTTGCGGTCAGCCGTACCACTAGGATGCTCCTTTTTTATTTTACTTAGGTTCAGCCGTACCACACGCCGTGCGAGTTTTTTTGACTTTTGGGGCATGCTCGTCACGGACGACTTTTTTCATACTCTCTCTTGGTGTATCGGTTTTATCTGCTGTACCGCAGGCACGATCTTTCTTGGTTTTTTTCATGGTGGTACCTTCCACCTTTTGCTCTGTTAAATCTTCTTCTGCCACATCAACGGCACAACCCCATTGTAAATCTTCATCTTGGGTATAACGCTTACCTAACTGCCAGGCGACTTCGGCGCGGGCCAGTTCAACACCAAGATAAAATGCATGGCCGGGATCATTCTCTACGTCTAGATGGGGATAGAATTCAAATGGATCAATATCCTGCACAATACCATCACGATTGAACATAAAAATGCCTTCTTTTGCGACTTTTATCCGGTAGTTCGGGTCTCGAATCGTGTCGGCCAAAGCATGAATTTCATCAGCAGTATCCGTAAACGGGTGTCGTTCGTGTGACACCAACAAGTCACCTGTAAAATCTCTTGGTAGACTATTATCCTGTTTGGCGGCAAACATCATTCGTCTCGCCACATCGGCTTCACGTATGGCCCGTCGTGCATGCGAGCTAACTTCTGTGGCTAATACACAGTTAATATTTAACTCAGAAATCATGCCAAACAACATGGCATTGATTCCGGTAGTATCCGCGTCAGTTAACTCTGTCAGATTACCTACTCCCATCATGATCGGCGCATCAGGGTATTTCCGCCGTAATTCATGGTAACGAACAATTGAGGCCGTTAAACCAAAATGAATGGGATCTAAAATCGGATCTGCCACCCACGGTTTACCAATTTTATCCATGGCTTCCATAGCTCGCTCCAGTGAGGCAAGGGAACCTGGCTCAGCAGGAACTAAAATTGGGACGGCGTCTGTTTCTTTTGCCAGATCAATCGTTTTTTCAGTCAAACTTAATAAATAGTCAGCACCTGCTTTGGACGCACGCTGCAGGTCATGAATCGAAAGTGAGTCCACACTCACTTTAAAACCATTATCATGTAATGCTGCAATAGCTTCTTCCATTAATGGAAATTTTTCTTCAGGTAAACAGCCAATATCAATAACATCCGCCCCTTGGCTAGCATAATACCGGGCACGTTCTAACAGACTTTCAATAGAGCGTTCAGGAGCATCGACGATTTCGGCAAATATTTTGACAGCGTGGTGAGATAAATCTGGTTTTTTACGGGCTTTACCAAACTGCATTGGTAGATCTTTGATTTCATCTGGGCCACGCGTAATTTTAATACCCAGATCTTGGCTTAGTAGCTCGAGGTCTCCTCGACAGCGGCCTGGGACTATGATTTCATCAAACCCTTCAAAATCTTCAGGCTTGAGTCGTCTACCTATCATTTTATCTGTCATCAATGCTGCGACAGACACGCCTATCTGATGAACTCGATACTCAAAGGGGAGTGGCGCCATTTCTTCCAACACTTTATGCACACTGGGCTCAGCCAGTTTGCCTGTAAGAAATAATATCTTCCTCGCCATCAGAGGTACTAACCGACCTCAGCCAGACGTTGCTTCAGTACATTGAATAATTCATCAGCATTATCTACCACGGTTGTTGCCTCGAACTGTTTTAATGTAGTCGTATGTTGTAGATCTATCGCTCTGGGAGAAACATGCACAATTCTGTCTGGTGCAGGGGTATCTATTTCTGGTTCAGAATCACAGGCGAGCACAATGCTTGGTATACGACATTTTCCTGCTTGGGCATATATATTCGTTACCAAAGTATCAGATAAGCCCATGACCATCTTAGCAACGGTGTTAGACGTAGCTGGAGCGACAACAAGGCTATGATAGTCACCTCGATAAAATAAACCGACTGGCGGTGAGCTAGCCGCTCTATCACGGTAGACTCGCCCCTCTGGTACGAATGATTTTGGATCATAGCCGTACATCCTTACAACTTCTTCACCAGCTCGGCTGTAAAACAAGTCCACGTCATCTAACTCATGGACAATTTCCAAACATTCTTTCAGATAATGTCCTGAGCCTGTAATAGCCCAAGCCAGACGTGGTTTTTCAGGCCTTGCTTGCATTTTGTTTCTCTGTGAATAAGTTAAGACGTAAATTTTGCCAGACTAACTACACTTAGTAAAAATAAGATAGGTTTTATAGGGTTTTTTACGTTAAAATCGATAACTCATTGTAATTTTGCGTCAGATTGGAGTCTTTGCGAATGTCTAACAGTATTCCAAAAATTGTGGTTGTCGGAGGCGGGGCAGGTGGTCTTGAATTAGTCACTAAACTCGGCAAAAAGTTGGGTAAAAAAGGCAAAGCTGAAATTACGCTTGTCGATAATACACATACACACATATGGAAACCGCTTCTTCATGAGGTTGCTGCTGGTACACTCGATTCGCATGAAGATGAAATTGAGTACCTGAGTCAAGCTAATGCCAGTGGATTTCGTTTCCGTTTGGGTAAAATGGATGGCTTAGACAGAGACCGTAAGACTATATCTCTGGCCCCCACACTGAATCAAGACGGGGTGGAAATTATCCCACGTCGCGAATTTGAATACGACTACCTTGTCATATCTGTTGGTAGCGTTAGTCATGACTTTGGTATCAAAGGTGTTCGTGATCACTGCTTATTCCTTGATACAACCAAGCAAGCCGAATCTTTCCAAAACAAATTACTTGAAGCCTATCTTCGCGCACACACACAAGGTAAGCCTTTGCACGAAGGTCAGTTGAACATTGCTATTGTTGGTGCAGGTGCTACAGGTATTGAGCTTAGCGCTCAACTTCATGAAGTTTCTCACTTACTCACTGCTTATGGGCTTGATGAAGTACAACCACAAGACGTCAAGATTAGCATTATTGAAGCAGCCAATCGTGTTTTACCTGGCTTACCAGAAAATCTCTCTGCGGCTACAACGGATGAATTGACGAAATTAGGCGTTGACGTTCTCACTGGAGAACGCGTTGTTGAGGTTAATGACAAGGCTATATTCACAGAAAGTGGAAAAACCATTCCCGCTGCCATTAAAGTATGGGCGGCAGGTATCAAAGCACCAGAGTTCTTAAAAGATATTGCCGGACTTGAAACCAATTGGATGAACCAATTGGTTGTACGACAAACATTACAAACGACCTTAGATGATGATATCTATGCCATCGGTGATTGTTGTGCATGTAAGTGGCAGGGACATGATGAGAACGTACCACCCCGTGCTCAAGCAGCTCATCAAATGGCATCTGTTGTGTATAAGTCTATTCGTAATCGCATGGCAGGTAAGGTTGCCCCTGAATTTGAATACCATGACTATGGCTCACTAGTATCGTTAGGTAAATACAGCACGGTTGGTAACTTGATGGGCAACCTAAGTAAGGGCAGCATGATGATTGAGGGGTTCATGGCGCGCCTGATGTATCTTTCTTTATATAAGATGCACCAAGTTGCACTGTTTGGTCCTTTCCGGGTTGCTATGCTCTCTCTGTCGCATATCTTCAGACGTAGTGTTCACCCTAAAATCAAACTACACTAAACACTTGCTACATCAGATAAAAAAGGCCCTTGATAGGGCCTTTTTTATGTTCTCTACATCTACTTTTTGGAAAACAATGACATGCGCTGAGTAATATCATTATTATTTATTCGGTGTTTTACTGCTGCACCTATATGCAAAAGTAATAATGCAATTAACGTAAATGCCAACACTTCATGTATTTCACTGAAGTACTCCCTCATATCTGGGTCTGCCTCCGCCAGGCGCGGTAAAACTATTCCCCACAGTTTCGTATCGTATTTACTGTACATTGATTGCAGATACCCCGTTAGTGGCATAGCAATCATTAACACATATAATAGCCCGTGGACGCCACCAGAGAGCTTCTGTTGCCATAATGGGATAGAAGAGGGAAGAGAGGGCGCTGGATGAAATATACGCCACGCTACACGCATTACAATCAGCACAGCGATACTTATCCCCAACGATTTATGTAATAAAAACCAAAATGCCCGAACACTTTCTTGACCTTCAGGCAAATCCCATTCTTTCGGAAGCTGAACCATATATAGTCCGATTGCGATCATGGCTAAAATGGCGAACGCAATTAACCAATGTAACCATCGCTGTACCAAGTCGTACTGTTTTATCTGTTCGGGCATATAATTTCCTTCACTTTCTTTTTATGCATAAAAAAGCCACACAACCTTGCGGCTGTATGACTTATTTTACTCAGGAAAGATTCCTATTATTAGATATCTAAATTCGACACCTGTAATGCATGCGTCTCGATAAACTCTCTTCTTGGTTCAACATTATCACCCATCAGTGTATTGAAGGTCTCATCAGCGACGATAGCATCATTGATTTTCACTTGTAAAAGTCGACGTTTATCTTTATCCATTGTGGTTTCCCACAGCTGGTCAGGATTCATTTCACCCAAGCCTTTATAGCGTTGAACATGTTGGCCACGGCGTGCTTCAGCTAACAACCAACTCACGGCTTGTGAGAAATAACTAATCTCTTGCTGCCTTTCACCACGTTCTACTCTGGCACCCTCACCAAATAAGCCATTGATTTTATTAGAAAACGCAAGGATTTTTTGATATTCAGTGCTATCGAAGAATTCACCAGGGATATGGTAGTCTGTGCTGATACCATGTCGACTGTAACTGATATTGATCAAACCAACTGGGTCATTTTCCTGTGTTTTAATACTCAGTTTAAACTGCGTACCTGTTGGTAAACCTTTATTGAGTTCCACCTCAATGACTGATAACCAGCTATTTATCGCATCACTATCATTCATTTCTGGAATCTGAGGCTGATAAACGAGCTTATCAAGAAACGCAGGATAATAATGATTAGACAATCTGCCAATTATTGAATTGACTGTTTGGTATTCAGTGACCAAAGATGCTAACGCACTGCCCTCGATAGCATTGGCCTCTTCTGTTGGGAATAACTTGGCATTTGTCAAAGCAACCTCTGTTAGATAACGCTCCATTTCTGCATCATCTTTCACGTAACGCTCTTGTTTACCTTTCTTAATTTTATAAAGCGGTGGCTGTGCAATATAGACATGACCACGTTCAATCAACTCTGGCATTTGTCGATAGAAAAATGTTAATAGCAATGTTCGGATGTGTGAGCCATCAACGTCCGCATCGGTCATAATAATTATGTGATGATATCTGAGTTTTTCAGGATCGTATTCATCACGGCCGATTCCACATCCTAATGCGGTTATTAGTGTGCCTACCTCAGCAGAGCTGATCATTTTGTCAAAACGCGCTCTTTCTACATTAAGAATTTTTCCTTTCAACGGTAGAATTGCCTGCGTTCTTCTATCACGACCTTGCTTGGCGCTGCCGCCCGCTGAGTCTCCTTCCACTAAAAAAAGTTCTGAGAGGGCAGGATCTCTCTCCTGACAATCGGCTAACTTACCTGGCAGACCGGCTATATCAAGCACGCCTTTTCTACGCGTAAGTTCTCTAGCTTTTCTTGCGGCATCACGTGCACGAGCAGCATCAATCATTTTGTTAGCGATTAATTTTGCATCAGTAGGATTCTCAATTAAGAAGTCATGAAAGAACTCATTCACATAAGACTCAACAATTGTTCTTACTTCTGATGAAACCAGTTTATCTTTAGTTTGTGAACTGAATTTCGGATCAGGCACTTTTACGGATAGAACGGCAGTCAATCCTTCACGCGCATCATCACCACTTGTTGTTACTTTGGACTTCTTCGCTAGTCCTTCGCTTTCAATGTACTGGTTGAGTGTTCTGGTTAATGCGGCACGAAAACCCGCTAAATGCGTTCCACCATCGCGCTGCGGAATATTGTTTGTAAAACAATAAATATTTTCTTGATACGAGTCATTCCACTGCATCGATAACTCGACTGTTACATCATCTCTCATACCAGAAATTTTGATGATATTTTCGTGAATGAGATCTTTATTTTTATTCAAATGCTGAACAAAAGCAGTAATGCCGCCCTCATAAAAGAATGTTTCTGTTTTTTCATCACGCTCATCTGTTAAAACAATTCTGACCCCTGAGTTCAAAAAGGCTAGCTCTCTGATCCGTTTTGCCAGGATATTGTAATCAAATGTGACGTTAGTGAATGTTTCTTCACTTGGCCAAAACTGAATTTTCGTGCCTGTGATATCTGTATCAGACACATCTGTTAGTGCTGAGTCTGGCACACCATGTGTGTAAGTTTGTTTATAAACCCGGTTGTGGCGATGAATTTCCATCGCTAATTTTTTTGATAAGGCATTTACGACAGAGACACCAACACCATGTAAACCGCCTGAAACTTTGTATGAGTTGTCATCAAATTTACCGCCTGCATGCAATACCGTCATGATAACTTCTGCTGCAGAGACGCCTTCTTCTTCATGGATATCCACGGGAATGCCGCGCCCGTTATCAATAACAGAGACGGAATCATCTGGGTGAATTCTCACCTGAATTTCACTACAGTGACCAGCTAACGCTTCGTCAATTGCATTATCCAAAACTTCAAAAACCATATGATGCAAGCCGGTACCATCATCGGTATCACCGATATACATACCAGGTCTTTTTCTTACCGCATCAAGTCCTTTTAGGACTTTTATATTTGAAGAATCGTATGTGTTGTTGTTTTTTTCCGTTGTCATAGTCAAACTATTCCTGGCCAAATGGAGGATGTGCTGAATAACCTTCTATTCTACTACTTATATAGAAGTGTTGACAGTCTCATTATCCTCTCTGATTTCTCCATGTTCCACGTGAAACACTTTCTCTTTTTCATTACTTATTAAACTAGCTAATTCAGTATTGGTACTTGTAATAAAAGTTTGTACGGGCAAACTTCTGAGTGTTTCCATTACTGTTTTTTGGTGTTGCCAATCTAATTCTGAGCTTAGGTCATCAAGCAATAAAATCGTATTTTTAACCCCTTTAATCTCCGTCAATAGTGTTATCTGTGAGAGACACAATGACAAATAAAAGAGTTTTTGTTGACCACGAGATAACATTTCTTCAGGTGAATCATTGTTAATTCTTACCATCCAGTCTGCAGAGTGTGGTCCAGTTCGACTGTAACCTAAAATACGATCGCGCTCATAATTTTCAGCAAGTGTTTCGGGAAGTGATTTATCTTTATTCCATCCTTTGCTGTATCGAATTGTAAATTCACATTGATCAAAGGTAGGGCAGATTTTACTAAAGATTGGTTTGAATATATCAATAAGTCTATTGAGATAAGTGGTACGTAGGTCAGTAATTTGCTCACCATGTTTTACCAGATACTGATCCCATAACTCTATTTCAGCTTTGGATTTCTTATTTTTCAATGCTGCGTTCTTTTGTAGTAACGCTTTTTTATATGTTTGCCAATGATAATTAAATTTATGTTCCACGTGAAACACACCCCAATCGATCATGCGTCTTCTGAATTTTGGACCTAATTCAAAGAACTGATGACAGTTGGCAGAGATATATTGGAGTGGTGTGTTAACAGCAAGGTCAGAAAGTTTTTTTAGTGGGGCATTATTCAAGCGGATTTGAAGACCAGTGTCCGTATCAAAAAGTAAACCTACCGGTGTCATTTCCGATGAACGCGCAAAAACCGTGAATTGTGCATGCTCAAACTGAATGATGTTTTTTAAATTGCGCGAGCGAAACGAGCGACCCATTGCGAGCAAATGAATTGCTTCAAGAATGCTAGTCTTACCGGAGCCATTTTCGCCGATGAATAAGTTAATACCAACAGAAGGACTTAAAGAGACCTGGTTAATATTACGAAAATTTGAAAGCGTCAGATGTGATAACACAGAATCAGAGCTACAGGAGTTAGAGCCATACTAGCTATCTTGCACTTGCTTTACATTGTTACAAAACAAATAAAGAGAATTAATATGGCTAAATGGAAGTATCAATATAAATAATATTAATGAGATTTAAATTTCTAGCATCTCAAAGTCATCTTTACCAACGCCACATTCTGGGCATTCCCAATCATCTGGTATATCTTCCCAAGCCGTGCCAGGTGCAATACCTTCTTCTGGTAGGCCTTCAGCTTCGTCGTAAATAAATCCACAAACAATGCACTGCCACTTTTTCATACTGAAACTCCGAGATTTTTAAGTTTATTTATATGTGATGTTAACAAAATTGGGAGAGCTACGTTAGCGAAGTTTCAATAATAGAATAAAACTATTTACATTGTGACAGGTCGTACTTTTAAGACTTTTTAAATTAGCTATATATTTATGCTATAACTTAATATTAGACAAATAAACGGAAAAGCCGATTATGCGACTCCCCACACTGAGACAACTTCAATACCTTACCGCAGTAGTAGAAGAAAAGCATTTTGGCCATGCCGCTGAGAAATGTTTTGTTACCCAATCAACATTAAGTGCCGGAATACAAGATTTAGAGCAACTACTTGAAGTGTCTTTATTAGAAAGGACGAATAGGAAAGTCTTACCAACGCCGATTGGAGAAGAAATTGCCAGCAGAGCACAACAAATATTGTCATTGAGTGAAGACCTTGTTGATCTGGCGTTATCAGAAAAAAACCCGTTATCCGGTCGAATAAAAATAGGGATTATTCCGACGATAAGTCCTTTTTTATTACCAAAAGTATTACCAACGGTTAGAAAGCAGTTACCAGAGCTTGAAATCGTATTAATAGAAGACCAATCGGAGCGACTTTTAGATCAGTTAGAAAGCGGTAATATTGACGTT
>NZ_DIAC01000040.1:29186-36197 GCF_002414625.1 Methylophaga sp. UBA5088
GCGGTAATATTGACGTTGCGGTATTAGCATTTCCATACAACACACGTGGTCTCACACATAGAGAGTTTGCCAAAGAATCCTTCTGGATAGCGCTGCCTAAGAACCACCCCTTAGCTGAGAAAGAAGAATTAAAAGCGAGCGATTTACCTACAAACGAATTGCTTTTATTGGCAGAAGGGCATTGCTTGAGGGAGCACGCACTAAGTGCATGCCAATTGCCTGCATCCGCTCAACGAAAGAGTGTACAAGCGACAAGTCTATATACACTGATTGAAATGGTTGCCAGTGGGTTGGGTATTACACTTATTCCAGACATGGCCGTTAATTCAGATATGGTTATTCATTCTGAGATTTGTTTAGTGCCCCTATCGGCAGATAACGATCAGGCTTTAAGAGAGATCGGCCTGGTCTGGCGACCAAGCTTCAGAAGGACCGCGACGTTAGAACAATTAGCGAAGACTTTTTCTGATGCGCTCGCTGATACAAATTATTCACTACGTGCATAAAACTCGCGCAATCTGAAGAAAACATGCTGTATAGCAAGTGATGTAAATGGAGGTTTAAATACAGCATAGACACGACCTTGTGGATCGACTAGATAAATATAGTGTTGCTGCTCGACTTTATTACTGTTCTGATAACTTTCCGGTTCCAGGTATAAAAAATCAAAACTTCTAATAACAGAATGAATAACATCAGCAGAACCACTATAAAGTTGTAGTGAGCTTTTAGGTAATGCAGAACTTTCGCCCTGATTATCGAAATTAATGAGTAAGAACTGGACTGTAGGCCCAGCAAATAAACGTTTAAGGTTTTGCATCACATCAATGACAACATCACATTCTGGCTGACAATGTGAGTGCGTAAAGTAAATAAAGCTCCAGCGACCATCGAAGCTGACATTCGTCAGAATCTGATTTGACTGACTATTAAGAACAAACTGAGGTAGTGTTTTAGGAGGTGAAATAAGAAACGGACGTAGCTCATCAGGAATATCTCGCCTATCTGGTTGCGAAATCTCCATTCGACTCACCCACAAAACTAAAATAATCAGGGTAATAGCAAGATATAACAGCAGAAAAGCCTTAGAATTGACACTTTTAATTGGCTTAAACATATAACATCTAACCTTGAATAGCCGGATGAAACCCTGTTGTGAGTAAAAAATGAGCGAGAAACTCTTCAAGTCTACCGCAGTTGTCAGTGTGATGACTTTTTTATCCCGGATATTGGGGTTTATTAGGGATATTGTCATAGCCAGAATGTTTGGCGCGGGCCTGGGAGCAGACGTATTTTTTGTCGCCTTCAAAATACCAAACTTTTTAAGACGCTTATTTGCAGAAGGGGCTTTTTCGCAGGCTTTTATACCAGTTCTTGCTGAGTTCAAAGAACATGGAGATAAACCTTTAAAAGACTTAATTGCCCAGACAAGCGGAACGTTGGCTGTAATATTAACGATGATTACAGCAATAGGGATAATTGCCGCACCGGTCATCATCATGGTGTTTGCACCCGGTTTTATTGAAGATCCAGTAAAGGCAGATTTAGCTGCAGATTTACTGACGATCACATTCCCTTATATCTTCTTTATCTCTTTAACTGCACTTGCAGGATCCATTCTGAACAGCTTTGGCAAATTCGCCATCCCCGCATTTACACCGGTTTTTTTAAATATTTCATTGATTAGTACCGCAATATGGTTATCACCTAATTTAAGTGAGCCAGTGACGGGCTTGGCCTGGGGGGTCTTCATAGGCGGCCTTGTACAGTTTATTTTTCAATTACCTTTTCTGATAAAACTTGGATTATTACCTTGGCCAAAATGGGGATGGAAAAGTGAGGGTGTCAGAAAAATTACCAGATTAATGATACCCGCGATGTTTGGGGTATCAGTAGCACAAATAAATCTTCTATTAGATACCTTACTTGCCTCGTTTTTAGTGACGGGCAGTATTTCCTGGCTGTATTACTCAGATCGTCTTGTTGAGTTTCCATTAGGCGTTTTTGGCATCGCTTTGTCTACCGTCATTTTGCCGAGTCTTTCTAGAAAACATGCGGCCAAGTCGACAGAAGAATTCTCAGACACTATCGACTGGGCCTTACGCTGGGTATTTCTAATTGGTACACCAGCAGCGATAGGGCTTATTTACTTGGCAGAACCACTACTAATGACCTTGTTTCAATATGGCGAATTTACGGTGATGGATTCACATAAAGCTTCATTGAGTTTAATGGCTTATGGTTTGGGACTGTTGCCATTCATATTTATTAAAGTATTAGCGCCAGGTTATTACGCGAGGCAGGATACAAAAACTCCCGTGAAGATTGGCATTATTGCGATGATTAGTAATATGGCATTGAACGTCGTACTGATGATCTATCTTGATCATGTTGGTTTGGCATTAGCAACAGCACTGTCTGCCATGCTGAACGCGGGTTTGCTATATCACGGACTGAGGAAAAGATCCGTTTATACCCCCAATTCAGGCTGGGGTAAATTCTCATTAAAGTTAGTCATTGCTAATAGCAGTTTGTTCGTTTTTTTACTCCTACTTAATCCACAACACAATGAATGGGTAATATGGGATGCATGGCAACGAGGCGGACATTTATTCGGTCTGATCGTTGGTGCTGCAGTCATTTACTTCACTTTTTTACTCGTACTACGTATCAATCTAAAAAGTTTAGTCAGGCCAATAATGAGATAAAAAAAAGGCCCTCCGAGGAGGGCCAAGCACTACGAGGACATAAATTTCTTAGAAGCGGCGTCCGATACCAATACCCCAAACGAATGGGTCAATATCGGCATGAATTTTAGCTTTTTGAATTGTTCCACCTGCAATATTTGTGAAGTGTGCTTCAGTATCAATATCAATATATTTGACATCAAAGTTGACAAACCAATCATCATTTAAAGCCACATCCACACCAGCTTGAGCTGCTAAGCCCCATGAACTATCAAGTTTTACTTTTGACCCGGGTGTATCTAAAACATCACCGGCAACTTCTTCATCAAAGAAATAAGTATAGTTAACACCTGCTCCGATATATGGACGAATGTTTGAGTCAGGCATGAAGTGATATTGCAGCGTTAATGTAGGTGGCAATACTTTTGTATCAATAACATCACCCAATGCAGACCAGTTTTTTTCACCTTTCACTGTGTGCTCTGAATACCCTAAAATTAATTCCACACCCCAATTTTTGTGGAACATATAAGTGATATCAAGTTCAGGCACTGTATCTGAGTTCACACTGACACCCTCACCACCAGCAGCACCATCAGCGTATAACTGACCACTATCATCATTAGGGTTGACGTTTATGACACGACCACGGACTAACCAGTCGCCAGCTTCATAGGCCATTGCTGGTGCAGCAACAGTAGAAAGACCTAATGTAGTAAGTAGTGCTGCAGCTAATGTTGTTGTTTTCATTTTTTCCTCCTGGGACAAACTATGTTCTGTAAGACATGGTTTGAATTTTACGGAGGTGTGGACTTAATGCATTGACCTGGATCAATAAAGCGAGCGCTTACCAATTTTTCCCAAGATTAACCGCATAATGCTTTTAATTTTTCAGCATCACGAATAGAAATCGACTTATTATGAATGTCGATCAAGCCTTCTTCTTGAAAACGAGAGAAAAGGCGGCTGACGGTTTCTACAGCTAAGCCCAGATGATTAGCGATATCACCACGGGACATACTCAGTTGAAATTCACGTGCAGAAAAACCCCGATCTTGGAAACGACGGGAAATAGATAATAAAAATGTCGCTAATTTTTCTTCAGCGGTTTTTTTGCCAAGCAAAAACATCAGGCTTTTATCACCTGATAACTCCTTACTTAAACGCGACATCATCTGCACTTGCAGTTGAGGCATATTTGCGCCTAGCTCTTGCAACATATCAAAAGGTAATTCACAAACACTGCTGCTTTCTAAAGCCTTAGCATTCGAACGGTAGGCTTGTTCGTAAATGGCATCAAGGCCAACAAACTCACCTGGAAAATAAAATCCGGTGACTTGCTCCCGACCATCGACAGCAGACACCGTAGTTTTAAATGAGCCTGAGCGGACAACATAAATAGAATTGAACGGTGTTTGAGTGCTGAATAAAGGCTGACCACGTGAGTAACTCTGACTACGTTTAATGATTTTATCTAATTGAATCAGGTCATTATTATGTAAACCAAGAGGCAAACATAATCGATAAAGTGAGCATTCCTGACACGCAAGATTATGCTCATGTTCAACTTTGGCGAGGTCCTGAAATAGGGGGGTAACGTTGCCTAACTGAGTCATTGTTAATCCTGTGTTGTGAACATCGACTATAATAACGCTTCAAACCCTTGTTCGAAACAGTTATTATCTCTTTTTATTATTAATTTCAGGAACTCAAATGACCACTCGTAGCGCGTCAGTTGCGCGAAACACGCTAGAAACACAGATCGAAGTATCAATCAATCTGGATGGAAGCGGTCAATTCAATGCCGAAACCGGTGTCCCATTTTTAGATCACATGATGGATCAAATTGCTCGTCATGGTTTGTTTGATTTATCGGTCAAAGCCAATGGTGACTTACATATTGACGCACATCACACTGTTGAAGATGTCGGCATTACGATAGGTCAAGCGCTGAAGAAAGCCTTGGGTGATAAAAAAGGGGTTGTTCGCTACGGACATGCCTATGTCCCCTTAGATGAGGCTCTGTCTCGAGTGGTACTCGATCTCTCTGGTCGTCCTGGTCTCGAATTTGATGTCACATTTACCCGCGACAAGATTGGCGAATTCGATGTCGACCTGTTCTATGAGTTTTTCCAGGGCTTAGTGAATCATGCTGGTATGACTCTGCACATCGATAATTTAAAAGGCCGCAATGCTCATCATATTGCTGAAACCATATTTAAGGCATTTGGTCGTGCATTACGAATGGCTGTTTCACTGGATCAGCGCGCACTGGAGCAATTGCCTTCAACCAAAGGTGCTTTATAATCCTTTATTAAGAATTATTAGCCAATAAAACTAAGTAAATAAACAGGTTTAACATGCATCACATAGCAGTGATTGACTACGGCATGGGTAATTTACGCTCAGTATCAAAAGCACTGGAAGCAGTTTCTAATAATGCCTCTGTTGTTGTCACATCTGACCCTAAAACCATTCTTTCTGCCAGTCATGTTTTATTTCCGGGTGTCGGCGCAATTCGTGATTGTATGGCGGAACTCAAACAGCTGGAATTAGAAGACGTTATTTTGCAAGCAGCACAAGAAAAGCCTTTTCTAGGTATCTGCTTGGGTATGCAAGCATTGCTGTCGCATAGTGAAGAAAATAGTGGTGTGGACACGCTGAACCTTTTTTCAGGTAGCGTTAAATTATTTCGACCTGATGCTTCAGTGAATGGCGAAAAATTAAAAGTGCCGCATATGGGCTGGAACCAAGTTCATCAAACCTGTTCACATCCTTTATGGAAAAACATAGAGCAAAATAGTCGTTTTTATTTCGTTCACAGTTTTTATGCTGAACCCATAGATAAAGCAGTCATTGCAGGTACTTCAGCTTATCCAGATGATTTTGCTGCAGCATTGTACAAAGATAATATTTTCGCTGCGCAATTCCATCCAGAAAAAAGCCAACGTGCTGGACTGCAGTTATTAGAAAATTTTGTAAACTGGGACGGTCAGTCCTAACAGACATCAACAAACGGAGTAAGAATATGTTGTTAATCCCTGCCATTGATCTCAAACAAGGTCACTGCGTGCGCTTGCGTCAGGGGCGAATGGAAGATAACACGGTATTTTCAGAGGATCCTGTTGCAGTTGCTCGGAAATGGGTAGAAGCAGGGGCGAAAAGACTTCATATGGTCGATCTTGACGGTGCATTTGCAGGTAATCCGGTCAACGCTGACGTCATCCACGAAGTTTGCAAAACATTTCCTGACTTGGATGTCCAAGTTGGAGGTGGTATTCGTGACGAGGAAACCATTGAAACCTATCTTCATGCTGGTGTTCGCTATGTCATTCTTGGAACAAAAGCGATTAATGCACCGCATTTTGTGGGTGATGTCTGTGCTGAGTTTCCAGGGCATATCATTGTCGGCCTGGATGCAAAAGACGGTAAAGTAGCCATTGATGGCTGGTCAAAATTGTCTAATCATGACGTTATCGACATCGCTCAACAATTCGAACAAGATGGCGTTGAAGCCATTATTTATACTGACATCAGCCGGGATGGCATGATGCAAGGTTTCAACCTCGAATCAACGCGTGACTTAGCTCGAGCTATTCAAATCCCAGTGATTGCTTCAGGTGGTGTCAGTTCATATGAAGATATTGAATCGTTATGTGCCTGTGAAGATGAAGGTGTGATGGGTGCCATTCTCGGCCGTTCTATATATGAAGGCAGTATTGATTTGAAAAAAGGTCAGGAGATGGCTGATAAATTAAATCCGCCTCTGGAGTTTTAAATATAACCATGTCTCTTGCAAAACGCATTATTCCTTGTCTTGATGTTGATGGTGGACGTGTTGTTAAAGGTGTCCAGTTCGTTGATATAAGGGATGCTGGCGATCCGATTGAAGTCGCTAAACGCTATGATCAACAAGGTGCTGATGAAATCACCTTCCTTGATATTACCGCTACTCATGCTGAACGTGACACTATGGTTCATGTGGTTGAAGCCGTAGCCAGTCAGGTCTTTATTCCATTAACCGTCGGCGGTGGAATCAGAACGGTAGAAGATATTCGTCGCATGCTGAATGCCGGAGCCGATAAAGTTGGCATCAACTCAGCAGCTGTTAACAATCCAGAGTTTGTTCGTGAGGCGGCAGAAAAGTTTGGCTCACAATGTATTGTCGTTGCTATTGATGCAAAAAAAGTCTCTGCTGAAAACGAAACTGATAAATGGGAAATTTTTACCCATGGTGGACGAAAACCTACAGGTATTGATGCCGTAGAGTGGGCTAAAAAAATGGTCGAGTATGGTGCGGGTGAGATTTTATTGACCAGCATGG
>NZ_DIAC01000003.1:0-4059 GCF_002414625.1 Methylophaga sp. UBA5088
TCAATTTCGCATATTTATCAGCAATGACTCTAAACCCAATAAAGGGTAAGGATAAAACCGAATCCGTTTTCAAACTATTCGCTTGATATTGACGATGATGCTGTGTTTGCCGGGCAGCTAATCCAATCACCATCAGTATCCAGTGGGTAATCGTTGTCAGCAGGATTAACACAGATAATCTCTCTTTATGTGTCGTTTTATTGTATTCAAATCCCTGTCCAAATCGGTGGCTTTTCATATCTCTAAAACCTTCTTCTATTTGCATACGATAACGATATATTTTGGTGATTTTAGTCGCCAAGAATGTACTATGACTTAAAGAGGTCGCTAACAGCCAAGGATCATTGGCTGATTTTCTGTGAACCCGATGTTGTTTCGATTGACGCTCACAGCCGGCATGGTTCAACACTTTTCTTCCTGTTGATTTTTGCTTAACAATAACCAAGTTACATGGCAACGGGTTTCGTCTTGCAATCGCCCCCTTGAGGAGTTTTGGCCGCTGTGTTGCTTGCTTATATAACTGAGTAATACATTGCCAATGTTCATTATCCACACTATAAAAATTTGGCAGTCGAGCACGACCAACAAAGTCCCAGCCCATTGCTAAAACGGCTCGAAACCAGGGTGTTTTAAATCCTGCGTCCGTCACAATAATCGGTTGGCATTGCTGACCAAGTACCTCAGCGAGACGACTCAGAAATTGACAGTGTGTTTTAGGTTTTTCTTTGGTACTTAGATCGTGTACTTCCTCATAAAGACATAAACCCCGACGGTGTGATACCAAGGTTGCCCGAAGCAAGAAGTGGCCTTTATGCTCATCTAAGTCAGACCAATCAACCAACAGGATAGGGCGTTTGGCCTTGCCGACAGTGAACTTGGCTAACTGTTGATACAGTGTCAGGGTTTGTGCATGTAAGTGACGGTTTGAAAGTAATCTATCTGCTCGCTTTATGCGATGTTTTTCTTTTGCTGGAGAAGCAATGCCTCTTCCCAATGCTGTGACGGTAGCTGAGGCACCGTTCAATAAACTGTCAATGGCATCGGTTAATGCACACCTTCGGCGTGAATGCATATCAGGCGTGACAAGTGACATGGTTTTCTTCAATATAGGATGAACATTCATGGTGTTTTCGGCTGGTTGTATTTGTTTGGCGATAGATCTGATCACCAAATGCCATGAATGTTCCCTAACATATCAACTAGACCATTGATTGTTAGCCATTATTTTTGGGGATAGCTCAGGGTCAGAGTGTTTGATTCTGCCTAATCAATCAAAACCGACAAACACAGAACAAAACCGTTATGCAAAAAGTATCAACATGAAACTCTATTTATTGGTTGCTTTGTTCTTTATTGCTAGTGATCTGTTTGCTGACCAAGCAGAAACCATCATTAAGTTGAAAACCGAGACAGGAATACTGGAAGGCTCCCTCATGATTCCCACTGGAAACAGTCCAGTGCCTGTCGCATTAATCATTGCAGGCTCGGGGCCGACGGACAGAGATGGCAATAACCCTGCGATGAAGAATAATTCTCTAAAAATGCTGGCAGAGGCGTTGTCTGAAAATGGTATTGCCACTCTGAGGTATGACAAACGAGGCATTGGTAAAAGCCAACAAGCGGGTGTAAAAGAGAGTGAATTACGGTTTGAGCATTACATTTCAGATGTAAAAAGACTGGGTGGCGTTATTAAACAAGGATGAACGGTTTAGTGGCGTCACAATCATAGGACATAGTGAAGGTTCATTGATTGGCATGGTGGCGGCTCAGGAAAGCTGTGTGAAAAACGTCATCTCTATTGCTGGCCCAGGTCTTTCGGCAGATAAGGTCATATTGG
This sequence comes from Methylophaga sp. UBA5088, assembly GCF_002414625.1. Taxonomy (NCBI): domain Bacteria; kingdom Pseudomonadati; phylum Pseudomonadota; class Gammaproteobacteria; order Thiotrichales; family Piscirickettsiaceae; genus Methylophaga; species Methylophaga sp. UBA5088. The sequence goes on from NZ_DIAC01000003.1 coordinate 1,838, forward strand.
AACAAATAGAGTCACAATCGCCGCAAGTTCTAACTCGTGTATTACCCATCATTGAGCGTCTTAGGCAAGGCAAAATGGTTAATGACGTTAATCCGCAACTGTATGCTTTATTTAGGCCGAGTGTGCAGCCTTACATGATATCTTGGTTTAAGTATGACCCCACCGAAGAAATAGCCAAACTTAAGATGCCAGTGTTGACTATCCAGGGGGTGAACGACATTCAAGTGAGTGAAGCCCAAGCAAAAATGCTAGCCAAAGCTAACCCTCATGCACAGTTGAAGCTGGTTGATGACATGAATCATATTTTCAAACAGACTGGGCCACATCGGGCAGATAATCTTGCTAGCTATAACCAGCCAGATCTAACAATTAATCCTGTCCTGACTCATATCATCACTGACTTTGTTATGAAAAATGATAAGCAGAAATCTAATTTAGCTTATATAAAAAGCTGTGTGGCTCAATAAGACTAGCTAGATAGCTACTGAGCAATAAAGCTGAGGTGTGATCTCCTTTTTTTCTCCATTAACTCACCCAACACTTTAACTTCCATCATTACCTCTCCGAGCATTTGCCTTTACAGTTTGTCTTAACAGTGAGTTCACAAGACAACAGGTTGAATATCGGTATGAATGATCCGACAAAAGCATCTGACAACGAAGAAACAACTGTATCTGAGCAGGGTGAGATGAATCAGGAGGTTGATAAGCCGTCTGCCACTGAATCTGCCAAGCCTTGCAAACGTTTGATGCGTTTCTGGTTACTGTTTATTGTGTTATCTGGTTTGGTGGTACTGCTTTCTGTTCGTGATGATCTACGTCAAAATGCTATTGATAGTAGTGAACAGGCAGTTCACTACATTGCCTTCGATATGCTGGGTTGGTCACCGCGAGAGCTGTTTATCTGGCGTTTACGGATGGCAGGATTATTAGAAAGTCCATTAGGCCAACGATGGACACATGCAGTTGACCTTGCCAGTAAGAAACCAATACAAGCCGGTGATCAATATCGCACTACTGATACTTTTGAAGATGATGAAGTGGAAGCTCATATTTATCAGGTCTCATTAGAACGAGGTGAAAAGCTGGTGTGGCAACTGACGCGACAGGATATGGCTGATAGTCGTTTATACGCCAGCCTGGAACGACGTAAAAGAAATGATGAACACTGGACGACGATGAGTTATCTAGAGGCAGAAGGCGACACCCTGACGCGAATCGCATCAGCAGCTGGGGATTATCGGATTGTGCTGCAACCCGAGTTATTTGCCAAAGTCGACTATTCCTTAGACATGGCGAGTGGTGGTTCATTACCTTTTCCCGTAGAAGGCGCCAAGCAACGGGATATTGGTAGCGTCTTCGGTGACCCACGTGATGGTGGTGCCAGAAAACATCATGGCGTCGATATCTTTGCTAAAAAGGGCACGCCTGTTACGGCTGTGATTGATGGTTACGTCCGTACTGGGACCGGTGGATTGGGGGGCAAATACGTCTGGCTGTCAGGCGGAATGTTTGGTTTAGGTAGCGCCCGATATTACTATGCTCATCTGGATGACTTTGCCGTTGAATCGGGTGATAAGGTCAAGAAAGGTGAGGTTATCGGCTATGTGGGCAACACAGGTAATGCCAGAACTACGCCGCCTCATCTTCACTTTGGGATCTACGCTGGTGGCCCAGTTGATCCTGAGCCGTTTCTGAAGCCAGAGCCAGAGTTGCCTGCAAGCTAAGCATCGCCTAAAGGATAAAGACTTCACTACTTTTAGATGGGCGAACAATAAGAATCAGACTCCTGGGTATAAATGCATCAGAACTTTCATCCAGATATTTTTTGAATAAACTACCTACGCATAAAACATTAGTTGCTTGTGTTAGGTTGGCAAAGAAACGAACTTTTTTACTGCCCAACACGATTTAGCTTAGGGTGGGCAGAGATTAATGCCATTGGTTTCAATTGAGCCTGTAATGGTATAGCCGCCAGCGATATCACATTTGACGAGGTTTGATGTATTGCCTGTTCCCGAAAGGTTATTAATCGTCACCCCCGTCCCGAGAAAGTATGTAACCCATTTACTCACTGGGGATGTGCCTGCCATGTTCAGGGTATTATTAGAAAAGTCGATATTGGCGTTATTATTGAGAATTTGTAAGACCGCACCATTATAACCATTGGCGATAACGTTCATATTGTTATCACGTACGGTGACTGGCGTCGAGGTAGACAAG
>NZ_DIAC01000003.1:4167-4565 GCF_002414625.1 Methylophaga sp. UBA5088
ATATTGTTATCACGTACGGTGACATTACGGCTATTCCTTATCTCTAGAATACCCGCTGTCTCGCTACTCACCTCTGAGATGAGCGTGTTGTTCAGAATCTTGACGTTGTCTTTGCCCTCAATTTTGGCGATTATTGCTGAAGATGAATTTGTTATTTTGGCTTTCACACCGATAAGACTGCTGTTATCAGCCATATCAAAAAACCGGACTGAGCCACTGCCACTATTACTACCTGCACCTGAGAGACTGGCTGATGGTGTGGTAATGCTGACAGTTCTTCCTGAAGGGGTTTTGACCTTAAGGTTTGCAGCCCCCAGAATGTCTTGCCCTTGCTGTACTGTTGTGAGGGTGTTTACCCCGGTGTAATCACCGTTCAGGATGACCGTCGTGTTTTCACC
>NZ_DIAC01000088.1:0-4490 GCF_002414625.1 Methylophaga sp. UBA5088
GTTTTGTCGTTCTGAATCAGTCATGCTGATATAGATACGACTACCGTCAACGTTTAGATTATCGCTAATGAATGTGCATAAAGTATCTGAGAAGGCTTGGCGATCGCCGGGTAGCCCAAGTGCTCGATAATCAAGCATAGCCGCAGGTGCATCGCTGCCAGCAAATGACATATCGGCGTTGTCATTCAGCACAATCATCACATAGCTTTCAGGCTTACCCGACGCTTTTGCAACGGTTTCACTAGCTTGTTTAATGAATGATGACTTATCGTTAACTTGTTGATTCGTGTTGATATTAAGGTATGGCATAACGCTTCTCCTTATTGACAATGTTGTTTTATATTGTTGCTCAGTTCTTGTATTTTCTGCTGGCGCTCTTCTTCTTTAATACGCTGTAAATTGCCATTTTCATCATAAAAGCGCCCACCTGGATGGTTTTGATAGGCGGTAAGGGCGTCTTTGGCATCCTGACATTGTTTTTCAAGCTTAGCTTCTTGTGCCGCTTGTTGCTCTGCCTGTTGTTGTGCTTGTTGCCTTTCTTGTTCAGCGGCTTGTTGCTGAGCAATCAAGGCATCGATTTCTCTTTGGGCTTTAGCGGGATCAACAGGTGGTGGTGGCGGTGTTTTGATTAATTCTGCGGGAGCTGACTCGGGCGCTTGTTGGCTGTAATGCACTTGTCCCTGGTCATCGACCCATTTGTAGATATCGGCGCTGGCGGTGCCGGTAAACGTCACAGACAGTATAATCAGACTGAATTTGAGATTATCTCTTAACATTACATACACCAAAGCACTAAACTACGTTAATTCTACGCCAAAGCTAGCCATCATAAAATGTCTTATCACACAGACCGTTTTGAAATTCATTTACCTATTGAAAAATCAGGTGCTAATGCCGTTGATTTGCTTGCCGATGCCTGTGAGCTTTCTAAGCAACAGCTAAAACGCATCATGCTCAAAGGTGCAGTTTGGGTGAGTGTCGGAAAAAAAACACAGCGACTGCGCCGAGCCAAGCGCTTATTAAAAGCTGGTGAAACCTTGCACCTTTATTATGACAAAACAGTGTTAGAGCGCGAAACGGCCGAGCCAGAACTGGTAGCGGATTACGGTCATTATAGTGTGTGGAACAAACCTTACGGCGTATTATCTCAGGGCTCAAAATGGGGCGATCATTGCACGGTAACCCGTTGGGCAGAACGACAGCTTAAACCTCAAAGAAATGCTTTTGTCGTGCATAGACTTGATCGTGCAGCTAATGGCTTGATTGTGATTGCCCACGAAAAACAGGCAGCAGCAAAATTATCAGCCTTGTTTCAACAACGCGATATCGATAAGCGCTATCGAATCTGGGTTGAGGGCGAGTTTTCAGAGAAAGCAACCGTAGACGACCCGATCAGCGTTGACGAACCGATTGATGGACGACATGCTCGCAGTCATTTTGTGTTTCTGGAATATGACTCAATACAGCAGCAGACGCTGTTAGACGTGTCGATTGAAACAGGGCGGAAACATCAGATCCGCCGGCATGCTGCCAGTCTCGGATTTCCTGTGATAGGTGACAGGCTTTATGGTCAGCGTAAAACCAATGAAAACTTGCAGTTAAGTGCCTACTATTTAGCTTTCACCTGTCCGTTTACACAACAGCATAGAGAATTTAATTTGTTAGCTAGTTAGCGTCTTCTTTTTTTATAACAATGCGTTGAAATATGCCGGGTAAGTAGGCTGCTTGTGAAATCGCTCTGGCAATGAACAGTGTCATTAACGCCGCCCACAAGCCATGATTTTCATAGTCTTGCAATAGATACCAGGCCGGCAGGTAACAAATAAAGACGGAGAACATCATGGCGTTTCTCATTTCTTTGCCAAGCGTTGCTCCTACAAACAAACCATCAAACAAATAGGACCACACAGCAAGTAATGGTGCAATAACTATCCAGATACTATATTGCTCGGCAAAAGTGGCCACAGCCGGTATATCCGTCAACATACTGATAATGTTTTGGTGGAATACGCTATAAACAAGACTGAATAAAGCAGCGACGGCTAAAGCCCATTGTCCATTCATAATAAGGCTGGCTTTCAGCATGGCTTTATCTTTGCGCCCGATAGCTTTACCCGTCATCACTTCCGTGGCATTGGCAAATCCATCTAAAACATAAGCCATAAAAGTAATAAAATTCAGTAGCACCATGTTCGCAGCCAGAACCACATCACCATGCTGAGCACCCTGGTTAGTGAAAAAAGCAAAACTGAAGATCAGGCATAAGGTTCTCAGCATAAAATTGCCGTGAATGGCTAATTGATGCCGTTGTTTTACAAACTGTTGAATGGCCTGTGGGAGATGCACTTTCCGCCATTGAAAGCCTCGTTTACTCAATAGATAACCGGCAAATATCAAGCCGGATAACTCAGCAATCACAGAGGCTAAAGCCACACCGCTGGCTTTCATTTCGAAGCCATTAACAAATAACAGGTCAAACGCAATATTGGTGAGATTAATCACAATGGCCATAGCTAACGCTGAACGCGCCGCACTATTGCCAATTAACCACCCCATAATCGCGTAGTTGAGTAATGTGGCGGGCGCGCTCCAGATTCGAACATAAAAATACTGTTCTGCCTGCGATAACACATCAGCACTGCCATCTATTAAGCTGAAAGCCATCTTCGCAATGGGCCATTGCAGCAAAAGCAATACCATAGCAATGCCTGATGCCAAAAGTGCCGATTGGATTAACACTGACTCAGTTTGCTGTTGATTTCCATGTTCACTGACTTGTGATGTCAGACCGGTTGTCACCATCCGCAGAAAACCAAAACCCCAGAACAGGAACGTGAATATCATGCTACCCAGCGCTACAGCACCCAGGTAGATGGGCGAATTCAGGTGCCCCATGACGGCGGTATCGACCAATCCCAGAATTGGTGTTGATAAATTTGCCAGAATCATGGGGCCGGCAATGGCCCAAATTTGTTGATGTGAGAGTGTCTTTTTCAATCGTGTATCCAGAAAATAAAAAGGCCACATCAAGGTGGCCTTTGTAGCGTTTTTTTGTATCTGAGCTCAGAGAAGCGGAGCAATAACCAAACTCACTATTGCCATCACATTGATTAAAATGTTCATGGCTGGACCCGAGGTATCTTTCAGTGGATCTCCTACCGTATCACCGACTACAGCGGCTTTATGTATATCAGAACCTTTGCCGCCATGGTGACCTTTCTCTATATACTTTTTAGCATTATCCCATGCACCTCCGGCGTTCGCCATCATCAAAGCCATCATAACGCAACAGATCAGTGCGCCGGCTAACATGCCTCCCAATGCTTGAGGGCCTAAACCAAAACCAACCACAACAGGAGCTAACACCGCTAATAAACCAGGCAATACCATTTTATTCAAAGCCGCTTTAGTGGCAATATCCACACAACGTGCCGTGTCTGGTTTAGCCGTTCCCTCTAATAAGCCAGGAATTTCCTTAAACTGACGACGAATTTCGTGAATCATATCAAATGCCGCATCACCGACCGCTGTCATAGTGAGGGCGCTGACAAGAAAGGGAAATATGCCCCCCAGGAACATGCCCATCAGCACCAGCGGATTGTTGAGTAGTAATACAAAGCTGGTATCACCATGACTGATGGTTTCGATATAGGCACTGATAATGGCTAATGCCGCCAGAGCTGCGGCCCCAATCGCAAAGCCCTTACCAATAGCGGCGGTGGTATTACCTAATTCATCAAGTGAGTCAGTGATATCGCGGGTTTGTTTACCCATTTCTGCCATTTCAGCGATGCCTCCGGCATTATCGGCAACAGGACCATAGGCATCAATAGCCATGGTAATACCGACTGTTGCCAGCATGCCCACTGCTGCGATAGCGACACCATAAAGTCCTGCAACATAACTGGCAGAAAAGATAATGGCCGCGATGGTGACAACCGGTATGGCAACAGATTGCATGCCTAAAGCGAGTCCTGAAATCATTATTGTGGCAGGCCCTGTTTCACCGCTTGCTGCCAGTTTTTTTATGGGTGAACCGCCGGTGTAGTATTCGGTAACCAGGCCAATAATAATACCGCCTAAGGCACCTGATAATACCGCAACCCACAATTCACCGGCGCCACCCATCAGGCTAATCATCAACCAGGCAGTGAATATAAAAAGCACTGATGCGCCAATGGTGCCGATTCTTAATGCCACACTCGGAGCTTGTTGTGAAAACAGTTTGACACTGAGAATGCCTAAGATGGAGCAAATAAGTCCTGTAGAGGCGAGGGCCAGGGGCAGAAACATCAACGTTGACTGACTGTCAGCGAGTGACTTGATAGCAACTAGTCCCATTGTTGAGGCAATGGTGATACTGGCAATGATGGCGCCGCAGTAAGATTCAAAAATATCAGACCCCATACCCGCAACATCACCGACATTGTCTCCCACATTGTCGGCGATAACACCTGGGTTACGTGGATCATCTTCAGGAATACCGGCTT
>NZ_DIAC01000088.1:4587-5145 GCF_002414625.1 Methylophaga sp. UBA5088
GCTTCGACCTTGCCAACTAAGTCCGCCCCAACATCGGCTGATTTGGTGTAGATTCCACCACCCACTCTTGAAAATAAGGCGACCGACGAAGCACCCATGCCGAAGCCGTGAATAATATGTGTGGTTTGAGGATCATGGCCGTAGAGTAGGTAAAGAAAGCCTAACCCTAATAACCCCATGGCGGCGACGGTAAGTCCCATAATCGAACCACCGGAAAAGGCGATGGACAACGCTTGTGCTGTTCCTTGATTCTGTGCGGCGACGGCTGTTCTGACATTGGCTTTGGTTGAGGCATACATGCCAATGAAGCCAGCACAAGCAGAGCAGATAGCACCAATAAAGAAAGATAGGGCACTTGGCCAACCTAAATTCGAAAATCCCAGCGCCAAGATGCACAACAAGCAGAAAATGGCTAAGCGCGAATACTCCGCTTTCATAAACACCATCGCACCGAGATGAATTTGATCGCCTATATCAACGACCTTGCCTGTGCCTGCTGGTTTTTTAAGGATCGATATATAAAGGAGAAACGCGCAAAATAAACCGAAAACACCAAGA
>NZ_DIAC01000088.1:5308-6205 GCF_002414625.1 Methylophaga sp. UBA5088
CGATGCCATAGAATTCCCTCTCTTTTTATGAATTGTAGGTGGAACGTTTCTTATGGTTTCCTCCACTTATACTCGCCTGATATATCCAAGTAAAGTCAGAGACTTACCTTTGAATCGAAATACAGAGTGACAGGATGTTGGAGTGGACTGCTTATCTGATTGCAGGATTGGTATCTGGCTTATTGGCCGGGTTATTTGGCATTGGTGGTGGGCTGATTATTGTGCCTATTCTGATGCTGGTGTTTGGTTGGCAGGGTATGTCATCCGATATAGCAATTCATGTGGCTATTGCCACTTCATTAATGACGATTAGTGTTACCTCTCTTTCGTCCATGCTGGCACATCATAAATTCGAAACCACTCAATGGCATTTGGTAAAGAAGCTAGCACCAAGTCTGGTTTTGGGGAGTTTTGCTGGGGCCTATATCGCTAGCTCCATGTCTAGCGATACTTTAAAGGTTTGGTTTGGTGTGTTCGCACTGTTGGTGGCTATAAAAATGTGGTTGCCACCACCTAAATCTGTCTCCTCTCAGTTTTTAGCCGCACCGAGTATTTTTTCTGCGGGTTTAGTGACGGGGATTGTCTCAGCCATGGTAGGAATTGGCGGCGGTTCGCTGGTTGTTCCTTATTTGGTCATGAGTGGACTTTCCATGCAACGAGCCGTTGGTACGGCTGCTGCCTGTGGTTTACCCATTGCGCTAAGTGGTGCAGTGGCTTATATGCTCATTGGTACACAACTGGAACATTTGGACGGGCAATGGCAAAGTGGATTCGTTCATTGGCAAGCTTTTTTGGGCATCATTGCTACCAGCATCTGGGTTGCTCCTATTGGCGCAAAATTAGCCAAGACACTACCCAGTCAGATGCTAAGTCGTTTATTCTCAGTTTTTTTGCTTG
>NZ_DIAC01000088.1:6315-7078 GCF_002414625.1 Methylophaga sp. UBA5088
TCTCTTTCGTTAGGCCAAGGCTTTAGTCGTTTATTGCATCTTGATTTCGCGCATAAGGCCGCGCCAAGCTGGTGACGTCATCAAAGGAGACTACCTATTTATCGGTGGGAGTTTAACCTGAAGACCTTTTCTTCTATAATCAGCGACTTTGTTTATCTGCTATCTGGAGCATGACCCTATGAATCTCGACCGTGTTGGTTCAGGCAAAAATTTGCCGACAGACATCAATGTCATTATTGAAATCCCTTCACATTCTGACCCTGTCAAATATGAAGTGGATAAAGAAACCGGAGCGCTTTTTGTTGATCGTTTCATGAACACAGCGATGTTCTACCCATGCAACTATGGTTATGTTCCACACACTTTATCTGATGACGGTGACCCGGTTGATGTGTTGGTGGTCAGTCCATACGCCCTAATCAGCGGTTCAGTCGTGAGCTGTCGTCCAGTGGGCATGTTAAAAATGACAGATGAGTCTGGCGAAGATGCCAAAATAATCGCCGTACCACACGATAAAATGTACGATGATGTTAACGATATTAACGATTTACCAGAGCGTTTGTTGAACCAACTTTCGCACTTCTTTGAACATTACAAAGATCTCGAAAAAAACAAATGGGTCAAAGTTGAAGGTTGGGTAGGTAAAGCTGAAGCGGAAACTGAAATTGTAGCCAGCGTTGAGCGTTTCAAATCAGCTCCTGTTAAACCACAATTTTAAATCTGACTGATTTACAATGATTCGGCGAGCTGATTAATCAGCTCG
>NZ_DIAC01000088.1:7194-10569 GCF_002414625.1 Methylophaga sp. UBA5088
GCGAGCTGATTAATCAGCTCGCCGTTTTTTTATCTAGTGCGGAAACATCATGACAACACTGGTACTTCAAGGCATCACTCTCACTCGCGAACTGGCTGAACAGATCGCTCATCAATATTCAGGTCAGCTTAATTGGTACAAGCATTATGCGACGATCATTCAGGCAACAGATATTAACTCTGAAACCGTTACGCATCTTCGTCAGCAATACGACTTCGATATTAATGCATTGCCAGAGGCATTTGATCCTACAACGGCTAAATTGCTCGTTACAGATATGGACTCCACGCTGATTACCATTGAGTGCATTGATGAAATTGCTGATTTTATGAACTTAAAACCACAAGTCGCAGCGATTACCGAATCAGCCATGCGGGGCGAAATAGACTTTGAAACTTCACTTCGTCAGCGAGTGTCGTTATTAAAAAGCCTTGATGTAGCTGTACTCGAACGTGTCTATGAAGAACGTTTGCAGCTCAGTCCCGGTGCTGAGCTAATGGTCTCTACACTAAAAAAACAAGGCTATAGTTTAGCGTTAGTATCAGGTGGTTTTACTTTCTTTACTGATCGATTGCAGCAGCGGTTAGGCCTTGATTTTACTCAGGCCAATAAACTGGCTGAGAAGAATGGCAAACTGACTGGAGAGGTGGATGGTGATATCTGTGGCGCACAAACAAAAGCAGATTTCCTACTTTCATGTTGTGAAAAAATGACTATTTCCGCACAGCAAACAATAGCGGTAGGGGATGGCGCTAACGATTTATTGATGATGGCTCCGGCCGGTTTAAGTGTGGCTTATCATGCCAAGCCCAAAGTGCAGCAACAAGCGGCGACGGCGATAAATCATAATGGGTTGGATGCTATTCTCGGCTTATTGCAGCTTGAATATAACTAGCCTAAGCTTGAAATTATAAAAAGCATCCCCATCTCAACAGACATAATAAAACTCCAAAACTACGAGGATTAAATAATGGACGTAATGGACAAAATTAAACAGGCGATTGAATCAAACTCTGTGATCTTATTTATGAAAGGCACGCCTGAGTTTCCACAATGTGGTTTTTCAAGCCGCGCCTCTCAAGCTGTCTCTGCCTGTGGTGCAGAATTTGCTTACGTCAATGTATTAGCTGAGCCAGATGTACGTGAAAACTTGCATCGTTATGCAGATTGGCCAACCTTCCCACAGTTGTATATCAACGGGGAATTAGTCGGTGGCTGTGACATCATCATGGAAATGTATGAGAACGGCGACTTGAAAAAAATGATTGATGAAGTGAGCTAAAAAAGGGCATGAGTCAGGAAAATGATCACGAATGGAACAACGACAACGATTATGCCGTTGCGCCAGCCAAGCCAGACTTGAAGCAGCCGCCCAAGTATAGGGTGATTATGCTTAATGATGACTACACGCCGATGGATTTTGTGATTGAAGTCCTGGAAAACCTTTTTGGCATGGGGCGTGAGCGTGCTACACGCACCATGCTTCAAGTGCATACCGAAGGTAGTGCCTTATGTGGTATTTTTACCTATGAGATAGCTGAAGCGAAAGTCGAACAGGTCAACAGCTATTCTCAAAGCCACGGTCATCCATTGCAGTGTACGATGGAAGAGGAATGACCTAGTTCGATATCCAACCAACAAGGTGGAACGTAACATGTTAAGTAAAGAGCTCGAACAAACCCTCAGTCAGGCGTTTAATTATGCCCGCCAACGTGCTCATGAATTTCTTACCGTTGAGCATCTTCTGTTAGCGTTGCTGGAAAATGGCCAGGCATTAGCTGTGTTGAAAGCATGCGAAGTGGATATCACTGCTCTACGACAGGAATTAAGTGATTTTCTCGCTGATAATTTGCCGACACTTGCCGAAGACAGTGAACGTGAAACTCAACCGACCTTGGCTTTTCAGCGTATTTTACAACGTGCCGTCATGCATGTTCAGTCTTCGGGTGGCACAGAGGTGACGGGGGCCAATGTTCTGGTATCCATCTTTTCTGAACAGCAGTCACAGGCTGTTTATCTGCTTCAGAAACAGGATGTTACTCGTCTGGATGTCGTTAATGCTATCAGTCATGGCGAAGTTGAAGATTCTGCCATGCACTCTGAGTCTGAAGCCAAAGTAGATAGCGACGAGGTGTCTGATGAAGATAAAAGTCCTTTAACGCTATATGCAGAAAATCTTAATGCTGCCGCCATCAAAGGTAAGATTGATCCCCTTGTTGGACGTGCACATGAGTTAGAACGGACGCTACAAATCCTCTGTCGCCGCCGTAAAAATAATCCTCTATTCGTGGGTGAAGCTGGTGTCGGTAAAACAGCCCTTGCTGAAGGTCTGGCAAGACGGATTGTACATGGTGATGTGCCTGAAGTATTAGCTGAAACCACCATCTATTCATTAGACATGGGGGCGCTGGTCGCTGGTACAAAATATCGTGGTGATTTCGAAAAACGCTTGAAAGCCTTGCTACGGGAATTGAAAAAACAACCGCATGCGATTTTGTTTATCGATGAAATCCATACCATGATAGGTGCAGGCAGTGCGGGTAACAGCACGATGGATGCAGCGAACTTATTAAAACCACTATTAGCCAGTGGTGAACTAAAGTGTATTGGTTCGACAACCTATCAGGAATATCGCGGTATTTTTGAGCATGATCGTGCTTTGGCTCGTCGTTTCCAGAAGATTGATCTGCCTGAGCCAAGTGTCTCCGAAACCATTGAAATTCTTAAAGGACTTAAACCTGGTCTGGAAGAACATCATAATGTCCGTTACTCCAATGCGGCTATTGAACAAGCCGCTGAGTTGGCTCATCGTCATATCAATGATCGCTTCCTGCCAGACAAAGCCATTGATGTTTTAGATGAAGTGGGCGCTGCTCAACGTATTGCGCCAAAATCAAAACGTAAAAAATTGATTGGTGTGAATGATGTGCAGGCTATTGTGGCTAAAATTGCCCGTATTCCTGCCAAAACGGTGTCCAATGCTGATAAAGATAATCTACGTAAGCTGGACGAAAACCTTAAACGCGTTATCTTCGGACAGGATGAAGCGATTTCTGCTCTGGGTTCTGCGATTAAAATGGCCCGCTCAGGATTGGGGCATCCAGAAAAACCGACAGGTGCTTTCTTGTTTGCTGGTCCAACGGGTGTGGGTAAAACCGAAGTCACTCGTCAGTTAGCTCATAATCTTGGCGTGGATCTGATTCGTTTTGATATGTCGGAATATATGGAAAGTCATACTGTTTCCAGACTGATTGGTGCACCGCCTGGTTATGTCGGTTTTGATCAGGGGGGGCTGTTAACGGATGCCATCATCAAACAACCTCACGCAGTGCTGTTGTTGGATGAAATTGAGAAAGCGCATCCAGATGTGTTTAA
>NZ_DIAC01000088.1:10766-11149 GCF_002414625.1 Methylophaga sp. UBA5088
GGCACGCTGACTGATAACAATGGTCGTAAAGCGGATTTCCGTCACGTCGTATTAGTGATGACCAGTAATGCCGGTGCCGCTGAGATGAGTAAACCTTCCATTGGTTTCACCAAACAGGACAATTTAACTTCTGACGGTAATGAAGCCCTGAAACGAACCTTCACGCCTGAGTTCCGTAACCGTCTTGATGGCATTATTCAATTCAAACCACTGGATAAAGATGCCATTCTTCGAGTAGCTGATAAAGCGGTATTAGAGCTTGAAATGTTACTTGAAGATAAAAACGTCACTATCGAGGTGGATGATGCGGCTCGCCAATGGCTGGCTGACCATGGTTACGATGTTCAAATGGGGGCTCGTCCTATGGCCAGACTGGTTCAGGA
>NZ_DIAC01000088.1:11296-11447 GCF_002414625.1 Methylophaga sp. UBA5088
AAAATCAAACGACCACTGGCTGATGAATTGCTATTTGGACAACTAAGTCAGGGTGGGGGACATGTTCGTGTCACCCTAAAAGATGAAGATATTCATCTGGAAATGGACAGTGCAGCGGAGGCTGTCAAATCCTGATTGATCCGTTCAAAAT
>NZ_DIAC01000088.1:11649-11938 GCF_002414625.1 Methylophaga sp. UBA5088
AAAATAGTGAAATAAAAAAAGCCCGGTAGTGTTCACTACCGGGCTTTTTGTTTTGTACTGGTCATTACTCTATGTCAACACTTTTCTACAGAGTTATACACTTGTCTTTTTTCTGTCATGCTTTTATTAAAAAGTTCCCCTAAGCGACTGATTTTTAATGCAGGCTTTGTAACTGTCTGATTTTAAAGGGTAAAATTATATGGTTATTTTTTAACCATTTCGAGAAGAGCCCTTGTACGAGAGGCACTTAGAGAGTAACTCCAAACTTAATCACAGAGTTATCCACAGA